>NZ_FMFG01000005.1:69746-93087 GCF_900066275.1 uncultured Faecalibacterium sp.
GCGCAGCGGCAGGGCAGGCACATGCTCCTCGGTGGTGGGCCACGGGCGCAGCACTTCCCGCTTTTTGAGCAGGGCATCCAGCGCTTCGCGGCGCAGCTCGTTCACCGCACCGCCCGGGATAAACCACGGCCCGCCGTCCATTTCCACGGTAATATCCTGATCCTCCACCGCAAAAGGCGTGCCGCCGGTCTTGGCAAGGCTGCGGTGCAGGCTTTCGGTGGGATCAGTACGGGCAGGCTGCGGCTCTGCATCCCCATAGGCAAAGGCCTTGCTGCCGTCTGCATCGGTGACAGTGAGCTTTTCGCCGCCCTCTTCAATTTCCAGCTTCATCTTTACCGGCACGCGGCTGCGCTCACGGCGGTAAAGCTCCCGCAGCATGGGCAGGGTCTTTTTGGTCTGTTCTGCATCTGCTTCACTGCGCACGCCGAACATGGTGCCGTCGATCTTTCCATCCAGATAGCCGGAGGTGAAGCCGGAACGGCTGAAAGCATTCTTCAACAGGTCGCGGTCGTAGGCGCGGCCCTCGCGGCCTGCAAGACAGGCGCTGACTGCCGCCGCCACATACTCCGGCGTGCGCAGACGGCCCTCGATTTTTGCCGATGCCACGCCAAGCGCCTGCAGCTTGTCCAGCTTATCAATGACCGAATTATCCTTTAAGGACAGGTGGTGCAGGCGGCCCGGCTTGCCCTCCGGCAGGGCATTTGCCTCAAACGGCAGGCGGCACGGGCCGGCACAGGAACCGCGGTTGCCGCTGCGTCCGCCCAGAAAGGCCGACATGTAGCACTGGCCGCTGACGCACATGCACAGCGCGCCGTGCACGAAGCACTCGGTCTCGATGCCGCAGTGCTTCGTGATATGCTCCACCTCGGGCATGCTCAGCTCACGGGCCAGCACCACGCGGGTGAAGCCCAGCTCCTTGAGCTCCAGCGCACCCTGCAGGCTGTGCACGCTCATCTGGGTGGAGCCGTGGCGCGGCAGCTGCGGTGCAATTTTACCGATCAGCGTTGCCACTGCCAGATCCTGACAGATGACCGCATCGGCACCGCTGGCTGCAACGGCACGGATGGCCTGTTCCAGCGCGGGCAGCTCGCCGCCATAGACGGTGGTGTTCAGCGCCACATGCACAGCCACGCCCCGCGCATGGCAGAAGGCGACCGCATCTTTCAGCGTATCCGCGTTAAAATTGTTGGCACTGGTGCGGGCATTGAAACCCGAAAAACCCAGATACACTGCGTCGGCACCGCTGAATACAGCGGCACGCAGCATTTCTTCGTTGCCCACCGGGGCAAGGATCTCGATCTTTGACATACTTCTCCTTTATCCTGTAAACGGCTTATTCCGCCTTGTCCGCTTCGCCCTCGGCAGCAGACTGCTGTGCCGCCTGCTGGGCGCGCTCCTCGCGCCGGGCTTCCTTATTGCGCATCTTTTCCAGCTGTTCGCGCAGGGCGGCAGCTTCCCGCCGCAGCACCTCATTCTCTGCTTTGACCTTATCTTCCGCCAGCTTTGCGCGGGTAGCATCCGCAATGTAATCCTGGATCTGGCTGCGCATATTCTCAGCACTGCCGGTGCTCTTGCGGTATTCGTCCAGATAATCCATGGCGCAGAACACCGCCGCCTTCGTCACCGAAAGATTCGCATTATCGTCCAAAAGCTTGGTGATGTCTTCATCCAGCTTTTTCGCCAGCGACAAAATATATTTTTCCGGATCCGTCGTAGCAATGGCATACGGCGTACCTGCAATGTTCACCCGTACCTTGTTGACCATATCTGTTTCCCCTTTTTATCCTTTTCTGCCCGCAGCGGGCAGTGATCTTCTGATTTTTGCCAGGAAGCGGCACCGTTCCCGGTACCGTTTTGGTGTCTTGTCACCCGCCGGGCGAGTTACCCGGCACATTTCTCCCGGAGTTTGTCCCCGAAAATGTTTCGGAACACAGCTTTCTCTCCCTATTATAATATAAATAAGCATCAAGAAAAAGTGTATTTTTTGAAATTTTGGCATATTTATCAGAAAGTTCAATAAAAAAATGTCAGTTACGGAAAAAATCCCCTGATTCCTTGCATTTGTCATTCTGCCATATTATAATATCTTTGTTATGTTGGCGGCAGAGCAAGTGAGGGAAAGTGCCTGCAGGCGCCAATTATTTCAATTATTTTAGCAAAGCTGAAAATTTATGCGGATAGGAGTACCTTTATGACATCGAAAGAATTCGGTAAACTTCTTCAGGACAAGCTCACCAGCGAGTACGGCGTGGAGCTGAGCGTTGCTTCCAACCAGCAGATCTACCGCTCTCTGGCTCTGATCTGCTGTCAGATGATGAGTGAGAACCACAAGAAGTTCCAGTCCAAGGCCATTGGCACCGGCACCAAGCAGGTGTATTATCTGTGCATGGAGTTCCTGATGGGCCGCAGCCTGAAGACCAGCCTGCTGAACCTGGGTCTGGACGAGGTGGCAAAAAAGGCCCTGTCCGACGCTGATATCAGCATTGACAGTATCTTTGAGGAAGAGCCGGATGCAGGTCTGGGCAACGGCGGTCTGGGCCGTCTGGCTGCCTGCTATCTGGACGGCATGGCCACCACCGGCATCTGCGGCACCGGCTACTCCATCCTGTACGAGTACGGCATCTTCAAGCAGAAGATCGTGGACGGCTGGCAGCAGGAGCGTGCCGACAACTGGCTGCCCGGCGGTCAGGTCTGGCTGAAGAGCCACCCCGATCAGGCTGTGGAAGTGCGCTTTGACGGCGAGATCCACGAGAACTGGGACAACGGCTTCCACTATATCCAGCACACCAACTACAACAGCGTCATGGCTGTTCCCTCTGATATGTATGTGCAGGGCTACGACGGCAAGGGCGTTGCAAAGCTGCGCCTGTGGCAGGCAAAGGCCCCGGACTTTGATATGTCCAGCTTCTCTCTTGGCAACTACAACACTGCAATGAGCAAGAACGCCAATGCAGAGCTGATCTCTAAGGTGCTGTACCCCAACGATAACCATGTTGAGGGCAAGATCCTGCGCCTGCGCCAGCAGTACTTCCTGTCTGCCGCATCCATCGGCGATATCGTCCAGAACCACCTGTCCAGCTATGCGACCCTCGAGAACCTGCCCGACAAGGTGGCCATCCAGCTGAACGACACCCACCCCACCCTCGCCATCCCCGAGATGATGCGCATTCTGCTGGATGAGTGCGGCTTTGGCTGGGACAAGGCATTCGACATCTGCCAGAAGGTCTTCTCCTACACCAACCACACCGTCATGGCTGAGGCTCTGGAAAAGTGGAACGTGGACATCTTCAAGATGACCCTGCCCCGCATCTACCAGATCGTGGTGGAGATGGACCGCCGCGCCCGCGCAGAGCTGGAGAAGGTCTTCCCCGGCGACAAGGGCAAGATCGACTATATGGCACTGATCGGCGACAATCAGGTGCGCATGGCAAACATCTGCGCCTACACCGCCAACAGCATCAACGGCGTGTCCAAGCTGCACAGCCAGATCATCAAGGACAGCGTCTTCCACGATTACTACCTGTTCAAGCCGCAGGCCTTCAAGAACGTGACCAACGGCATCGCTTACCGCCGCTGGCTGCTGGCCTCTAACCCCGGCCTGTGCAAGCTGCTGGACGAGACCATCGGCGACGGCTACAAGCATGATGCTTCCGATCTGTCCAAGCTGAACAAGTTCGAGAACGACAAGACCGTGCTCAAGCAGCTGAACGCCATCAAGCTGGAAAACAAGAAGAACTTTGCCAACTATCTGTCCAAGAGCACCGGTCAGGTCATCGACCCGAACTCCATCTTTGACTGTCAGGTCAAGCGTATGCACGAGTATAAGCGCCAGCACCTGAACGCGCTGAACATCGCTGCCCAGTACCTGTACCTGAAGGAGAACCCCAACGCCGACTTCATCCCCAAAACCTATATCTTCGGTGCAAAGGCTGCTCCCGGTTACTACATGGCAAAGCAGATGATCCGCATGATCTGCAAGCTGGGCGACCTCATTAACAACGACCCCGCTGTGCGCGACAAGCTGCGCGTGGTCTATCTGGAAGAGTACTGCGTCTCTCTGAGCGAGCACCTGATGCCCGCCGCCGAGGTCTCTGAGCAGATCTCTCTGGCCGGCACCGAGGCTTCCGGTACCGGCAACATGAAGTTCATGCTGAACGGCGCTATCACTCTGGGCACTCTGGACGGCGCAAACGTGGAGATCGCAGACGCTGCCGGCAAGGAGAACGAGCTGATCTTCGGTATGCTGACCCCCGAGGTGAACAACCTCAAGCAGGTGGGCTACCATCCCAACGCTTTCATCATGGGCGACGATGTTGCCAACAACGCTCTGAACTTCCTGGAGCGCGGCTGGAACGGCGAGAACTTCCACGAAGTGACCGAGAACCTGCGCAGCAGCGACCCGTATATGGTCATGGCCGACTTCAAGGATTACCGCCGCGCACAGGCCGACCTGCAGAAGCTGTATGCTGACCGCGAGAAGTGGGCACACATGAGCCTGAAGAACATTGCCAACAGCGGCATCTTCAGCGCCGACCGCTCTGTGCTGGATTACGCACACGACATCTGGTACGCTTCCCCGGTGCCCATGGGCAAGTAATTTTCCCTTAAAAAATCCATCTGCCCCGGCGGCGTTTGGCCCGCCGGGGCTTTTTTGAGAAAGGACGACCCTGCTTTGTCTTGTCTGTTCAATAGCTACGACCCCTATTTCAAGCAGCCCTTTGGCGCACTGCGGGCCGGTCAGACCGTACGTTTGACCCTGTGCATCCCGGAAGAGCTGGGCTATGTCGATCCTCATCTGGTGCTCCAGAAAGAGGGAAAATATGACGTGCCGGTGCACTACCGCATGAAGTTCGACGGCCAGACCCCCCAGCAGAACCACTTTTCCGTGGAGCTGCCGCTGAACGACCCGGGCCTGTACTTCTACTACTTCGACCTCTACACCGACTTTCGCCGCATCTACCGCGGGCCGGACAACTGCGGCGTTGTCAGCTGGCAGGAAGGCGAAAAGTGGCAGATCACCGTCTACGATGCCGGTTTCCAGACCCCGGAGTGCATCAAGGGCAAGGTGTTCTATCAGATCTTCCCGGACCGGTTCTGCGAGGGCATTGAGAACAAGCCCATGCCTTTCCCGGACCGGCTGTATCAGGCCGACAAACACGCCGAACCCTTCTGGCAGCCCAACGAGACCGGCGGCCACCTGAACGAGGACTATTTCGGCGGCGACTTGGAAGGCATCCGCATCAAGCTGCCCTATCTGCGGGAGATGGGGGTGGACTACCTTTACCTCAACCCCATCTTTGAGGCGCACTCCAACCACCGCTACAACACCGCCGACTATCTCAACGTAGACCCGCTGCTGGGCACCAACGAGGAGTTCGAGGTGCTCTGCCGCGAGGCTGCCAAGTACGGCATTGGCATCGTGCTGGACGGTGTGTTCAGCCACACCGGTTCCGACAGCCGCTATTTCAACCGCGAAGGCCGCTATGGTGACGGCGGCGCTTACCGCGACCCCAACTCTCCCTACCGCAGCTGGTACGATTTTGACCCCAAGTATAAGGGCGGCTACCGCAGCTGGTGGGGCTTCGAGACCCTGCCTGAGGTGAACGAAGAGAACCCCTCCTATGTGGAGTTCATCACCGGCGAGGGCGGTGTCATTGACACATGGCTGCGGCGCGGTGCCGCAGGCTTCCGTCTGGATGTGGCCGACGAGCTGCCGGACGACTTTATTGAAAAGATCCGCGCCGCTGTCAAGCGGGTCAGCCCGGAGAAGTTCCTGCTGGGCGAGGTGTGGGAGGATGCCACCACCAAATACGGCTTTGGCCAGCGCCGCACCTATCTGCTGGGCAAGGGGCTGGACAGCGTGATGAATTACCCCTTCAAGAACGCTGTGCTGGACTTTGTAAAGGGTAAGCCCGCCGAGCAGGCCATGGGCGAAATTCTGTCCATCTGTGAGCACTACCCCGCCCCTGCCATGGACACTGCGCTGAACTTTCTCTCCACCCACGACACCGAACGCGCCCTCACCGTAATCGCGGACGAGCCCGCCAACGGCCGTGGCCGCGAGTGGCAGAGCGGCCGCTGTGTGACCGGCGAGGCCTACGAGGAAGGGATGCTGCGCCTGCGCATGGCCTATGCCATCATCTACACGCTGCCCGGCGTGCCCTGCCTGTACTACGGCGATGAGATCGGGATGCAGGGCTACCGCGACCCCTTCAACCGTGCCTTCTTCTGCTGGGACAGCCACGAAAAGCGCCTGAAGCCGGTGCTTGCTCAGCTGGCGCAGCTGCGCCACACCTGCGAGGCCTTCCGCACCGGTGAGCTGCGGGTGCTCCGGGCGCAGGACGGCATCCTGCACTACCAGCGCGTAGGCGAAGCGGAAACCGCCGAGGTCATCGTGAACCGCTCGGAGCACATCATCGTGGAGCCGCTGGCTTCCGGCAAGCACACGGAGGTGAACCCCATGGGCTTTACCATCGTGGTGGAGGAGAACGGGCATAACCCGAACCACAGCTATTACGATATCAAGTAAAAACGATTTGAATGCCCGCCGCGTTCGCTCTGGGCACATTCAGAGGAAATTTTATCTTTTATTTTCGCAACAACGGGCAGCCTGCGGGCCGCCCGTTGTTGCATTTTCACGCAAAGGGCCGTATCCGCAAACTACATCTTGCACTGCTTTTCATTTATTTTGTTCTTTATTTCGTTTTCTGCGCAACGTTCCAGTAAAAAACGCTTGACCTTCCACCCGGGGGATACTCTATAATAGGGGCATAAGGAGGGAGAACCATGAACCCTGTTCCATTTCTCTGGCTGGCTGCCGTGGTGGGCTTTCTGCTGTTGGAGGCTTCCACCTTCAGCATGACCTCCGTCTGGTTCGCCGTCGGCGCAGCTGCCGCCCTGCTCACCTGCCTGTTCACGGATTCGTTCCGGGCGCAGGCCCTGGTGTTCATCGTGGTAAGCATTCTGTGCCTGCTGGCGTTCCGGCCGCTGGCTGCAAAGCTGCGCCAGAAAATCACCCCCACCAATGGCGACCGAAACCTTGGCCGGGAGGCCACCGTGCTGACCACCGTCACCGCCGACCTGCCGGGCCGTGTGCGACTGGACGGCGTGGACTGGAATGCCCGCTGCGCCACTCCCGGCGACATTCTCACCCCCGGGCAGCGCTGCCGTGTGACCGAACTGCACAGCACCCTGCTCATCGTGGAGCCCGTATTGACCGAAAGCCGCAGAGCGTGATCTGCGTTCTGCGCTGAAACGTTGCACCCATCTGAAAAAGGAGAACCACTATGGTCATGTTTTTTCTGATCCTCGCGCTGGTCTTTGTCGTCCTGCTGGTGATCATCACCAATATCGTCATCGTGCCCCAGTCCAAGGTGTATGTCGTTGAGCGGCTGGGCAGCTACTCCGACACATGGTCGGCAGGCCTGCACATTAAGATTCCCTTCATCGAGCGCATCGCCAAAAAGGTGAGCCTGAAGGAGCAGGTGGCAGACTTTCCCCCTCAGCCGGTCATCACCCGCGATAACGTTACCATGCAGATCGATACCGTGGTGTTCTTTCAGGTGATGGATGCCAAGCTCTACACCTACGGTGTCAACCAGCCCATTGCGGCAATCGAAAGCCTGTCCGCCACCACCCTGCGCAACATCATCGGCGAAATGGAGCTGGACCACACCCTGACCAGCCGCGATGTCATCAACGGCAAGATCACCGCCATCCTGGACGAAGCCACCGACAAGTGGGGCATCAAGGTGAACCGCGTGGAGGTGAAGAACATCATCCCGCCGCGTGAAATTCAGGAAGCCATGGAGAAACAGATGAAGGCTGAGCGCGAGAAGCGCGCCGTCATCCTGAAAGCCGACGGTGAAAAGCAGGCCGCCATTACCGCCGCTGAGGGCGAAAAGGAAGCCGCCATCCTGCGCGCGGATGCTGTGAAGCAACAGCGCATTCTGGAAGCCGAGGGCGAAGCACAGGCCATTCTGGCCGTGCAGAAGGCCAATGCCGATGCCATCCGCCTGTTGAACGAGGCCATGCCCAGCGATAAGGTTCTGGCCATCCGCAGTCTGGAAGCTCTGGCCAAGGTGGCCAACGGCAAGGCAACCAAGATCATCATTCCTTCGGAGCTTCAGAATCTGGGCGGCGTGGTGCCCAGCATCAAAGAGCTGATGACCGACCCGAAGGACGCAGAATAAAATTTAAAATTCCGGTTCACCGTCTGTGCTATATGCAGGCGGTGAACCTTGTTTTGCACGATAAAGGAGTTCTTCTATGATCTACGATACCCTGAACAACCTGCCCAACTATCTGGGCGTGAGCGACAATCTCGACACCGTCATTGAGTACATCATGGCGCGGGACATCACCACCCTGCCCGCCGGACGTACCCGCATCGACGGCGAAAAGGCTGTGGTCACTGTGAGCACCGTCACACCGCTGACTTCCGATAAAGCGCTGTTCCAGCGCCACGACAACCACATCACGCTGGAGACCGATCTGGACGGCAGCGAGCTGTTTGAGGTGAGCCTTGCAGAGCTGACCCCGACAAAGCCCACCGATGAAGCCACCGACACCACCGTGGGTACCGCAGGCACCAGCATTGCCGGAATGCTGTGTGAGGGGCGGTTTGCCCTGTATCTGGCCGGAGAGCCCTATAAATCCGGCCTGAAGGCGCAGGGCTGCGGCAAACTGAAGAAAGCCGTGTTCAGCATCGAGCTGGACCCGGACGAAGAGGACGAGACCGAGGAATAAGCCGAGAGAGGGCATTTATATGGGATTTTTTGCTGTACTGGCTGCAAGCCTGTTTGCCGTGTTCCTCTTTACCGTGTTCGGCGGCTATTCGTTGCTGCTCTGGTGCCAGCAGTCCCTGTGGATGGTGGTTCCGCCTGCGGTGGTGCTGGCTGTTCTGGTGTGGACGTTCCTGAAAATGGACGACAAGATCACCGCTCTGCAAAAGCGGGTGGAGGAGCTGGAAGACGCACAGAAAAACGCCGAAAAGCCCGAAAAATAAATACGGCGCCGCCCTTGCCAGAGAAGATTCTCCTGCAGGGGCGGCGCTCTTTTTTGCAGCTTACTTTTTATCCTGTGGGTCATCCAATCCTTTGAACATCACCATGCCCAGAATTGCAAAGCTGGCGCCCAGCACAAAACCCACTGTCCCCATCGACACGCTGAACAAAACGCCCATAGCAACACCGAACAGGATACCCGCGATCTGACTTTTCTTCATTTTACTGCTCTGCCTTTCCGTACCAGGCAACGGACAGCCGCCAAGAGAGGGAGTACAGCCCCAGAACGATCAGTACAATGCCCAGCAGAGCCAGTGGCGGAACGCCCTGCGGCAGAAGGTTCCGGGCCAGGCCGTCCTCATTGGCGGACATGCCAAACCCCATCAGAGCCGCAACCAGGCCGACCATAAGATAAAACGCATATTTTGCCTTTTCGTAGCCAAAACGGTAATTCAACGGCAGCAGAACGGCACTGTTCAGCAGCGTTGTCATGCCTACCTGCACCAGCGTGGAAACCACAAGCGCATGGTCCACAGCTGTCCAGTGCAGGCTTGCCACGCCAAGGGCTGCAGCGGCGAAAACCTCTGCCAGCACCAGCCCGCACAGACCAACGATGTATTTACACCCCACCAGCTGTTCTTTTGTGACCGGAAGCGCGGCACTGTATTCGCTGAATTTGCTGGCCTGATCATAGGCCAGCAGGGTCATGGGCATCATGCCCATCAGAAAGCCCGCATATACAATAAAGAAATTGGCCCCATTCATGATGGTAACCACGCCTGCGCCCATCATGACCACGGCGGCCACAATGACACCTTTGGCATAGTGCCATATCTGATAAGCATCCTTTAGCAGCAAGCCTTTCATTCTGCACACTCCTCTTTCACCATCAGTACAAACAATTCCTCAATGCTCACCGGGGTAAGCTCTGCCCCGGCAGGCAGGGCGTCCCGGCGCACAAGCGCCTCTGCCCCGTAGGGGGTGACCCGCTTGCCGTACACCCGTACATCCAGTGCCGCCAGCTGCGCCGCCGTGCCGTGCCACAAGGCGTATTCCTCTCGCAGGGCGTCCTTTTCCTCACAGAGCAGCAGCCTGCCCTTGTGCAGGAAGGCGATGGTATCGCACAGCTTTTCCAAGTCGCTGACGATGTGGGAGGAGATAAGGATGGAGTGGTTTTCGTCCCGGGCAAAGTCCAGCAGCAGGTCGGTCACCTCGTCCCGCACCACCGGGTCCAGCCCATTGGTGGCTTCATCCAGCAGCAGCAGCTTTGCGTGGTGGGAAAGCGCCACCGCAATGCACAGCTTCCTCTGCATTCCAGCGGAGTAATCCTTATACTTTTTGTCCGGCGGCAGGTCAAATTTCCGGCAAAACGCCGTGTAGTCACCAGCGTCCCAGTTGCGGTAGATGCCCGCCATCACCTTGCCCACCTCCACAGCGTTCAGGCACTGCGGAATGCCATCGCTGCCCAGAACCACACCGATTTCTTCCTTGGTGTGTACAAGGTCGGTGCGGCTGTCCCTGCCAAGAATCGTCACCGTGCCGCCGTCCCGCTGCAGCATGTCCAGAATCAATTTGATGGTGGTGCTTTTGCCTGCGCCGTTTTCACCGATCAGGCCGCAGATGGTGCCGCCGGGCAGTGTCAGATCCAGCGGTCCGAGGATAAAGTCCTTATAGTGCTTTGTAAGTCCCCGCAGTTCCAGTGCGTTCATGTTCAGCCCTCCCACAGCAGTTCCAGCATCTCCCGCAGCTCTTCCCTGCTCAGCCCGCAGGATGCGGACAGCTTCACGGCTTCGGTAAGGTGCGCTTCAATTTTTTTCAGGTTCTCTTCCCGCAGCAGCTCGGTGTTTTTAGGGGCTACAAAAAAGCCCTTTGCCGGTACTGCGTAAAGGAAGCCCTCTTTTTCCAGTTCATCGTAGGCACGCTTTGTGGTAATGACGCTGATGCGCAGATCCCGTGCCAGCCCCCGGATGGAGGGCATGGCCTCGTCCGGCTGCAAAGCCCCGCTGATGATCTGCTGCTTGATCTGGTTGTAGATCTGGTCATAGATAGGCGCGCCGCTTTTGTTGTTGATAAACAGTTCCATCGGCTGCTCCTTTGGCTCTTGTGTTTTATCTGTATATGCACAGTATATACAGTAGATACGGATTTGTCAAGAGAATGCGCAAAAAAATACACCCGCCGTCCAAAACGGACAGCAGGTGCATTTTTTAGGTTTTACAGTGCCTTGATGGCGGTCTTGATGCGCTCGGCGGCCATCTTGGTCTTTTCGGCGTCGCCGAAAGCGGTCAGGCGGAAGTAGCCCTCGCCGCACTCGCCGAAGCCCACGCCCGGGGTACCGACCACGCCGCAGTTTTCCAGAAGCCAGTCGAAGAACTCCCAGCTCTTCATGTTACCGGGGCAGCGCAGCCAGATGTAGGGGCTGTTCTTGCCGCCGCAGTACCACACGCCGCACTCGTCCAGAGCGTCCGCGATGACCTTGGCATTCTTGCGGTAATAGTCCAGATTCTGCTGGATCTCGGCCATGCCGCTCTCAGTGAACACCGCAGCGGCAGCGCGCTGCACCACATAAGGCACACCGTTGAACTTGGTGGTCTGGCGGCGCAGCCACAGCTTATTGATGTTCATACCCTCGCGCTCCAGCTCCTTGGGCACCACGGTGTAGCCGCAGCGGGTGCCGGTGAAGCCTGCGATCTTGGAGAAGGAGCAAATTTCAATGGCACACTCCCGTGCACCCTCGATCTCGAAGATGCTGCGGGCGAGGTTCTCGTCGGAGATGAAGCACTCGTATGCAGCATCGTACAGGATGATGGCATCGTTCTTCTTGGCGTAGTCCACCCATGCCTTGAGCTGGTCGCGGGTGTAGGCGGCACCGGTGGGGTTATTGGGGCTGCAGATATAGATGATGTCAGCCTTCACATTCTCATCCGGCATCCCCAGGAAGCCGTTCTCCTGACTGGTGCGGCTGTAGATGATCTTGCGGCCATCGGTCACGTTATCGTCCACGTAGGTGGGATAAACGGGGTCCGGCACCAGCACGGTGTTGTCCACATCGAACAGGCCCAGTACGTTGGCCAGATCGCTCTTTGCACCATCAGAGATGAAAATTTCATCCTCTGCCAGCTGGGTGCCGCGGCCTGCATAGTAGCCCTGAATGGCCTGCTTGAGGAAGGGATAGCCCTGCTCCGGGCCATAGCCGTGGAAGCCTTCCTTGGTGCCCATCTCATCGGCTGCATCGTGCATGGCCTTGACCACACACTTTGCCAGCGGCTGGGTCACATCGCCAATGCCCAGACGGATGATCTCCTTCTCCGGGTGTGCCTCCTGATAAGCGGCCACCTTGTGGGCAATGTCCACAAACAGGTAGCTTGCCTTCAGCTCGTTGTAATGCTTGTTCATCTTCATGGTTACTTTCCCTCGATTCTGTTTTGGTATGACCCTCTCAGTCATCTCGCGTCCGCTCGATGCCAGCTCCCCCGAGTGGGGGAGCTTTTTTGTTGTGAAGAAAAACTTTTCCTCTTGATGTGGAAAAGCTCGCCCTTCGGGAGAGCTGTCGCCGTCAGGCGACTGAGAGGGTTCTCGTTTTCTTTACACTTCCGTCGTGCCTTCGCACACGGTCTCGGCGGCGCCGGTCATCAGCAGCTGTCTGCCGGGCAATACCCGGATGGTCAGCACACCGCCGCGCAGCTGCACATGGATGTCCTCGCCTGCCGGGCAGATGCCAAGCTCGGTCAGGGCCGCCACGGTGGCGCAGGTGCCGGTACCGCAGGCCCATGTCTCGCCGCTGCCGCGCTCCCACACCCGCATTTTCAGGTGGGTGGCATCCACCACCTGCACGAACTCGGTGTTGATGCGCTCCGGGAAGTTTGCGTGGTGCTCAAAGGCCGGACCGATCTCTTCCAGCTTCAGGCTGTCCACATCCTCCACCACGGTCACACAGTGGGGGTTGCCCACACTGATGCAGGTCACATGCCACGTTTTGCCGTCCACGGTCAGTTCTTTGTCCACAAGCGGTTCTTCGCCCATGTTTACAGCAGGCAGGCTGGCAGGCATGGCACTGTAAGCGCCCATCTCCACCTGCCACAGGCCCGCACCCTTGTGGGTGACGGTCTTCAGGCCGCTGAGGGTATCAATGGCAAGGGTCTCTTTGGCAATGCCGTGGGTGTACAGCCATTCAGCCACACAGCGGATGCCGTTGCCGCACATCCTGCCCTCGCTGCCGTCGGCGTTGAAAATGCGCATCATGCCGTCCGCACCCGCTGTCTGCGCAGTGCAGATGCAGATGATGCCGTCCGCACCAATGGAAAAATGCCGCCGGGACAATTTTTCGGAAAGGGCTGCAATGTTCTCCGGCACACCGCTTTTGCGGCAGTCCAGATAGATATAATCGTTAGCGCAGCCCTGCATTTTGGTAAATGAAAGCTTCATGCTCAAAACTCCTTCATGGGACTTGTGGTCAGTCCCTATAAACTCGCTACTCTATAATGATAAGAAACCGGGGCGCTCCTGTCAAGCGAAAATGCACCTTTCCGGCAATTTTTCGCAAAGGAATCTGCCAGAATGGAAAACAGGGCTTGACAATACACATGGCATGGGATATAAAAAAAGAGAGAGTTTTGTACAGTCCGGGGCCGCGCAGCATCTGCGGGTGCATCCGTCACGGCAGCCGCACGCACGGCACCGGTGTACAGGACAGGCAAAACAACTGCAAAAAGGAGACCACAGGAATGGATACTTTTGAAAAAATCCGTGCATTGCTGGCGGAGCAGCTGGATGTTGACCCGGCAAAGATCACGATGGACAGTGACATCATGAGCGATTTTGAGGCCGACAGTCTGGATATCGTGGATATGGTGATGACGCTGGAGGATGAGTTTGGCATTGAGGTGCCGGACGATGCCATCGAGTCCCTGCGCACCGTGGGCGATGTGGTAAACTTTGTGGACAGCCACGCGCAGAACTGATTCAGTCAAAAAGCCCTGCCTTCTGGTGCGGCACCCGGCCGCACTGCATGGACGGGGCTTTTAATATGGTTCGTGCGGAACGCAAGCCGTTTGGCGCACGGCCTTAGGAGGAAAAAGCAAAAATGGCAAAAGATTCAAAGAAGCTCGTACAGGCGATCACCAGCCAGGAAGAGAACTTCGCACAGTGGTACACCGATATCTGCGTGAAGGCAGAGCTGGTGGAGTACTCCAGCGTGAAGGGTTTCATCATCCTGCGCCCCTACGGTCAGGCCATCTGGGAGCTGATCCAGAAGGACATGGATGCCCGCTTCAAGGCCACCGGCCATGAGAACGTGGCAATGCCCGTGCTGATCCCGGAAAGCCTGCTGCAGAAGGAAGGCGAACTGGTCAATGGCTTCGCGCCGGAGGTGGCGTGGGTCACGATGGGCGGTTCCGACAAGCTGGAAGAGCGTCTGGCCGTGCGTCCCACCAGCGAGACCATGTTCTGCGACCACTGGTCCCGCGTGCTGCACAGCTACCGTGAGCTTCCCATGAAGTACAACCAGTGGTGCAGCGTTGTCCGCTGGGAAAAGACCACCCGCCCCTTCCTGCGCAGCCGCGAGTTCTGGTGGCAGGAAGGCCACACCATCCACGAGACTGCCGCCGAGGCTGAGGCTGAGACCCAGCAGCAGCTGAACTGCTACGCAGATGTCTGCGAGCAGGATCTGGCCATCCCCGTGGTGAAGGGCCGCAAGACCGACAAGGAAAAGTTTGCCGGTGCCGAGGCCACCTATACCATCGAGGCCATGATGAAGGACGGCAAGGCCCTGCAGAGCGGCACCAGCCACTACTTTGGCGATAAGTTCAGCAAGGCTTATGACGTGACCTTTACCGGCCGCGACAACCAGCTGCATCATCCGTTCCAGACCAGCTGGGGCGTTTCCACCCGTCTGGTGGGTGCTATCATCATGACCCACGGCGACGACGACGGCCTGATCCTGCCCCCGGCAGTGGCCCCCATTCAGGTGGTCGTAGTGCCCATCGCAGCCCACAAGCCCGGTGTTTCCGAGAAGGCTGCCGAGCTGGCCGAGAAGATCAGCAAGTATGCCCGCGTGAAGCTGGATGACAGCGACAACGCCCCGGGCTGGAAGTTCTCCCAGTGGGAGATGAAGGGCGTGCCCCTGCGTCTGGAGATCGGCCCCAAGGATCTGGAAAAGAACCAGTGTGTGCTGGTGCGCCGCGATACCCGCGAAAAAGTCTTCGTCTCTCTGGACGAGCTGGAGACTGCGATCCCCGCACAGCTGGAGGCCCTGCGCAAGGACCTGTACGAGCGTGCTCTTGCCAACCGCGAGAAGCGCACCTGGGCTGCCACCACCATGGACGAGGTGAAGGAGCTGGCCAAGGCAAACACCGGCTACATCAAGACCATGTGGTGCGGCGACCTTGCCTGCGAAATGAAGATGAAGGAAGAAGTCGGCCTGTCCAGCCGCTGCATGCCGTTTGAGCAGGAACACCTGAGCGATGTATGCCCCTGCTGCGGCAAGCCCGCCAAGACCATGGTCTACTGGGGCGTGGCGTACTAAGCTTTCCTTTTACTGACAATACAAGAAAAAACGGAACACTTCGGTGCTCCGTTTTTTCTTGTATTTTGACAATTTTTGTGTTATTATGAATTTGTCGCTTTCAGGCGGCAAGGCACTGCATACAACGGCAGGCGGTTCGGCCCCACTTCCGAAAGGAGGTGAAGCTCATGCCAATTACTTTGACATTCCATATCTTTGGATTGGTATTTACTATCAAGGTAAAAAGCGAGAACCGCCACCCTGGCCGGTGACGGTTCTTAGTTTTTAAGACTGTTCATCAAAAAGGCTGACCGCTTGTCGCAGTGCCTTTTCTGTTTACAGTATACTCATTTTCAAAGGTTCTGTCAAGTGCACGCAGCTTCGTTTCTGCGTGCTTTTTTATCGTTCAAACGTGGTGCTCAGGGTGGTCTCCCAGCTTTCACCCGGGGCAAGGCAGGCGGCGGCTGCACGCTGGCTCCACTGCTGCGGGTCAGTCTCGGCGGCGGGCAGACTGTGCCACGGCTCAATGCACACAAACCGCACCGGCTTTGCAGGGGCCGACCAGATGAGCGCGTAGGGGTAGCCTTCCACATTGCAGGTGATCTTGCGGCCGGTGCCCTTCTCATAGATGCCAATGGTCTTGGTGCGCAGGCCCGCCATGCAGAAGCTGTCGTTTGCGAACAGATCATCCGTCAGCTGGATGGCCTGCTGGTTCTTCCACTGATAATAGCACTTGCCAGACAGCAGGCCGTTCGGACGGGCATCCAGAATGACCGGGCTTTCCGGCTGGTCAAACCGGAACTCGTAATCCGTGGTGGTGTGCTGTGCATCAAAGGGGATGTTGAACGCCGGGTGATAGCCGATGCCAAAGCGCAGCTCTTCGGTGCCGGGGTTGCGCACCGTCAGCGTATGGTGCACGGTCTTGCCGTCCAGACGGAAGGTGCTGGTGAGTACAAAGTCGAAGGGGAAGCGTTCGGCTTTGATGGCATCATCCGAGCGCAGCTCCAACTGGATGGTATCGCCCTCGGCCTTGAGCAGGGTGTGCTCCATGTCGCGGGCAAAACCGTGCTGACCGCCCTTGTACGTTTTGCCGTCCACCTCAAAGGTACCGCCGGGCAGCTTGCCCGTCCACGGGAACAGAATGGGAGCGTGGCGCTTCCACACAGCCGGGTCGGCCTGCCAGAGCAGCTCTTCCCCCGCCGCATTTTTCAGGCTGACTGCTTCGGCACCGTGGGTATCCACAGTCAAGGTCAAAAATTCGTTGTGAATGGTTGCCTGCATTTTCAGTATCTCCTTTGTCCTTCTTATTTTCCGGGGTCTTCTGCTTCCAGTATACTCCCCCGTGTGCCAAAAATAAAGTCCCGCCCAGTTTCAGCAGGGCTGTGCCAGCGGCAGGGTGACTGCAAAGGTAGTGCCGTTTTCGCTGCTGCGTTCCACGGTCACACTGCCGCCATGCAGCACGGCGATCTCCCGCACAAGGGCAAGGCCAAGCCCAACGCCGCCCATCTCCCGGCTGCGGGACTTATCCACCCGGAAAAAGGGCTGGAAGATGCTCTCCCGGCAGTCTGCGGGAATACCCGGGCCGGTATCTGCAACGCGCAGTACAGCGGTCTGCTTTTCCTGTTGCAGGGTGACGCGCACCGCACCGCCGGGGCGGTTATACTTGATGCCGTTTTCCACCAGATTGAACACCAGCCGGTAGATCAGCGCATCGCTGCCCACCATGCCAAGTTCCTCGCAGTCCTGCTGCAAAGAGATATTGTTTTTCTGGGCAAGGGGGGTCAGGTCGGTCAGGATCTCCTCCACCAGCGGCGCAAGGGCGATCTGGTCGGTGCGGGAGACTGATTGCAGATTGCTCATCTCTAATAAAGTGCGCACAAGAGCGGTCAGGCGGTCCAGCTGCTCCCGCAGAGAGCGGATCAGCCCGGCAGTTTCGGCGTCCATGGCCGGGTGCTCCTCTGCAAACAGTTCCAGCTTCGTCTGCAAAATAGCCAGCGGGGTGCGCAGCTCGTGGGCGGCATTGCCCGCAAACTGCCGCTGCAACTCAAAGGACTGCGCCAGACCATCCAGCATCCGGTTCACCGACCGGCTCAACTGCCCGAATTCCTGCACAGTGTTTTCGTCCAGACGGGTGGTGGCGATGCTGTCCTGATCGACCTGCTGCGCCTGTTGCGCAAGCTGCTGTAACGGTTTCAGCGCTCTGCCGCTGACAAAATAAGCAATGGCAGCGCTGACGATGGTGACCACGACGGTGATGCACCAGCCCTTGCGGCCAAAGACCACCTTTGCATCGTAGACTTCCTGCGAAAAATGCGCCAGCAGACTGGACATTTCCTCCTGCGGGATCTCGATGGTCAACGGATCCGCACTGCCGGGCTGGTACTGCATCATAAAGCCGTTGAGGGCATCCATGCCGGTAACGCCGGTGCGGTATAAAAGCAGGTTCATGCACACGCAGGCGCAGGCGATGAGCAGCGCGGTCAGCAGGGTGATGCGCCATTGCAGGGACAAATGTTTCATTGTACCTCGCCTCCGATCTCGTAGCCTTCCCCGATGCGGTTGCGGATGGGGTCGTAGCCCAGCGCCGCCCGCAGCTTTTTGCGCAGGGCAGAGATATGCACCCGGATGGAGTTGCTGAAGCTGTCTACACTGCCATCCCAGACGTGCTCGATGAGTTCTTCCTGACTGACCGGGCGTCCCTGATGCAGCAGCAGATATTCCAGTACGCCGCTCTCCTTCCGCGTCAAAGCAAGGGTCTGACCGTCCACAGCAGCAACGCGGCTGCGGGTGTTGAAGCTCAGCCGTCCGCAGCACAGACAGACGTCTTGCTGAATAAATTTGCGCCGGGTCAGGCTGCGCACCCGAGCTTCCAGCTCTGCAAGGTGAAAGGGCTTGGAAAGGTAATCGTTCGCCCCGGCATCCAGCCCCTCCACTTTATCTGCGATTCCACTGCGTGCCGACAAGATCAGCACACAGGTCTCAAGGTCGTGCCGGCGCAGGGTGCGCAGCACCTGCATTCCGTCCACCTTGGGCAGGTTGAGGTCCAGCAGTACAAGGTCGTACCGCTCTGCTGCCAGTGCCTCCAGCGCGGCCTCGCCGTCTGCACAGGCATCCACCTCGTACCCGGACAGCCGCAGCTTTCGGGCAATATCCTCCCGCAGGGAGTGCTCGTCCTCTACCACCAAAAGGCGCATCTTTGTTTTCCACCTTTCCCATAAAAATTGCGTTTTTTCTTCATTATAACAGATTATAGCAGACGGTGTTAAGATTCGTGTTAAGATTTTCTTAGCAGAGATTTTATCACGCATGGTGTATACTGATGCCATCAAACAACAGGAGGCTATGATGTTCATGACAAAAAAACAGGCGCAGCTGCTTTTGCTTGCCGCCGGGGTTCTGATGCTGCTGTTCGGCTTATGGCGGGGCGAGGCAGACACCGTATTTTCAAAAGCCATCCGGCTGTGTATGGAGTGTGTGGGCATTGGATAAGAAAAAGCTTTCTCCCCTTGCCCGCTTCCGGGGCTTTATACAAGCCGGGGCTACCCTGCTGACCAATCTCCACCTACCCAATTTTGCAAAAGGAGTGCTGTATCAGGGCGGCGGAAAATACGTCTGCGTGCCGGGGCTGAACTGCTATTCCTGCCCGGGCGCGGCCGGTGCCTGTCCGGTGGGAGCATTCCAGGCGGTGGTGGGCTCTTCCAAGTTCCGCTTTTCCTACTACATTACCGGCATCCTCATCCTCTTTGGGGTGCTGCTGGGGCGGTTCATCTGCGGTTTCCTCTGCCCATTCGGGTGGTTTCAGGAGCTTTTGCACAAGATCCCATCCCCCAAGCTTTCCACCAAAAAGCTGAAGCCGCTGCGCTATTTAAAGTATGCGGTGCTGCTGGTCATGGTGGTGTTGCTGCCTTTGCTGGCGGTCAATGAGCTGGGCATGGGCGACCCCTTCTTCTGCAAGTATCTCTGCCCGCAGGGCGTGCTGGAGGGTGCCATTCCCCTCTCCCTGACCAATGCGGGCATCCGCGCTGCGCTGGGCAAGCTGTTCACATGGAAGGCCTGCATCCTGCTGGCGGTCATCGTGGGCAGCGTGGTGTTCTACCGCCCCTTCTGCAAGTGGCTGTGCCCGCTGGGCGCGTTCTATGCGCTGCTGAACAAGGTCTCGCTGTTCCAGATGCGCGTAGACACCCACAAATGCGTCTCCTGCGGAGCCTGTGCAAAGGCTTGCAAGATGGACGTAGACATTACCAAGACCCCCAACCACGCCGAATGCATCCGCTGCGGGATGTGCATGAAAGCCTGCCCCACGGACGCCATTCAGTACAAGTTCGGGCTGGGGGACCAATCAAATACCGAAACAACAAAGGAGTAAAGCCATGAAGATCCATCGTATCGCCGCACTTTTTCTCAGCCTTGTGCTGGCTTTCAGCCTTGCCGCCTGCGGGCAGGGCGCATCTTCTGCATCTTTTGCATCCTCTTCTGCCGCTTCCTCTGCGGCAGCAGAAAGCAAAACCGAGGAGCAGCTGCTGGCCGAGGAAAACGAGATTCTTTCTGCAAACGATGCTCTGTGGGAGAAAGTGTTCTCATCCATGGACAAAAACGTGACCGAAACCACGATCAGCGCCAACTACGGCGATTTTCTGCTCAGCGCTGTGGAAAAGGCCAAAGATCAGTTCTCGGACGAGGAGTACAAGACCCTGACCGCAGATGCCGAAAAGATTCGTGCCATCGAGGAGCAGATCGCCGCTCTTGCCCCCGCAGAGGATGCCGCTTCCAGTGCCGCCGCACAGGGCACCGCCTTCCCCAAGTTTGAGGGCAGCGATTTAGAGGGCAACCCGGTGAACAACAGCCTGTTTGCGGGCAACGCCTTTACGGTGGTGAATTTCTGGTTCAACGGCTGCAAGCCCTGCGTGGAGGAGTTGGACGACCTGAACGCCCTGAACGAGAAGGTCAAGGCACAGGGCGGTGAGGTCATCGGCATCAACACCGAGACGCTGGACGGCAACCAGCAGGGCATTGATGCCGCCAAAAAACTGCTGGAGACAACGGGCGCAAGCTACCGCAACATCTACTTTGCCTCCGGCAGTGAGGCCGGCAAGTTTGCACTGAACATCATGGCCTTCCCCACCACTTACGTTTTTGACCGGGACGGCAACGTTGTGGGGCAGCCCCTGCTTGGCGGCATCGACAAGGAAGAAAACCTTGCCGCTCTACAAAAAAATATCGACGCCGCCCTTGCCAAGGACAGCGCCAAATAAACCTTTCTCCCCTGCCGCCTTCGGGCGGCTTTTTTATTTGCGGTGTGCATTGCCATGCACGTCCGGCGGCGCAGCGGAATACGCTGTGAGAGAAGCATTCCATTCTCACAGCAAAGGAGCATCCGCCTATGAAAAACACCGGCATTCTACGCATTCAGGCTTTCGGTGCCCGTCAGTCCTCGCCCATCGAGGGTGTTCTCGTCACCGTGTCCGGCAACGGCTTTACCGCTCAGCGTATCACCGACGAGACCGGCACCGCTGCCGACCTCTCCATTGAAGCCCCCTCCTGTGCGCTGTCCCTGCAGGAGGACAACACCATCCGACCCTATGCCGTTGTGGACCTGACTGCCGCAAAGGCAGGCTTCCGCACCGTGCGCATTCAGGGTGTGCAGATCTTTGCCGGGCAGGTCACACTGGCCCAGCCGGAGATGATCCCTGAGACCGAAGGGGATCGCGACGTGGTAAACCCGCCCATAGTCATCCCGGAACATTCACTGTTCACCGGCGATGGCGGCAGCGGCCCGGACCCCATGGAGAACTGCGTGCCCCGGGTGCTGGACAGAGTCATCATTCCCAAAAACATCACGGTGCATCTGGGCAAGCCTGCGGCATCCGCCCGCAATGTGACTGTCTCCTTCCGGGATTATATCGCCAATGTTGCATCCAGCGAAGTCTACCCTACCTGGCCGGAGCAGGCCCTGCGGGCCAACATCCACTGTCAGATCTCGCTGGCACTCAACCGCATCTACACCGAGTGGTACCCCAGCAAGGGCTACACCTTCAACATCACCAACTCCACCAGCTACGACCAGTATTACGTTCACGGACGCACGGTGTTCGATGTGATGGTGCGCATCACCGACGACATCTTCAACACCTATATCCGCAAGACCGGCACCGTAAACCCCTACTACTCTGAATACTGCGACGGTAAATCGGTCACCTGCCCGGGCCTCAAGCAGTGGGGCACCGTGACGCTGGCCAATCAGGGCCGTAACGCCTTGCAGATCCTGAAGTATTACTACGGCAACGACATTGAGATCATCCGCACCTCGAACATCCAGTCCATCCCCCAGAGCTACCCCGGTTCGCCCATCCGGCAGGGCGACAGCGGCACAGCGGTGTTCACCCTGCAACGCCAGCTGAACCGCATCACTAAGGACTATCCCTTCCTCGGCCTGCTGACTGTGGACGGCGTGTTCGGGGCCAAGATGGCCGCCACGGTCAGGGCGTTCCAGAAGCAGTTCAACCTGACCGCCGACGGCGCAGTCGGACGACAGACATGGTACAAGATCAGCTATATCTATGTGTCGGTCAAGGATCTTGCGGAGCTGACCAGCGAGGGCGAGGTGTCCAGCGGCACTCTCTCGGACGGCACATGGGGCGGCACCGTACTGCGCACCGGCTCCACCGGCAGCGCCGTGGAACAGCTGCAGTTCTGGCTGAATACGCTGGCACAGTATGAGTCTTCCATCCCATCGTTAACAGTGGACGGCGTTTACGGCACTGGAACGGCCAACACGGTGCGGGCCTTCCAGCGCAAATACGGCCTGACCGTGGACGGCGTGGTGGGCCGTGACACATGGACCGAGCTGTACGACCAGTTCCGCAGCATCCAGTCCGACAACGGCACCCCCAATGCCTACCCCGGCACCGCCCTGCGGGAGGGTGCAAGCGGACAGAATGTGCGGCTGGTGCAGTTCTGGCTCAAGATCGCGCGCACGGTGTACTCGAACCTGAACAACATCACGGTGGACGGCAAGTTCGGCAGTGCCACCACAGCGGCAGTCAAGCGGTTCCAGACCTACTTTGGCCTGACCAGCGACGGTGTGGTGGGCCGCACGACATGGAACAAGCTATACGAGGTGTACAACGACATCGCCAACAAGCTGCTGTCGTCCAGCCTGCGCCCCGGCGAGTACCCGGGCGTGCTGCGCAAGGGCTCTTCCGGCACAGCGGTGCGGGAGCTGCAGTTCTACCTCTACCTCATGAGTGCCTACGAGAGCAGCATCCCGGCCATTGGCATCGACGGACAGTTCGGTGCTTCCACCGAAGCTGCCGTGCGGGCCTACCAGCGCTTTGCGGGGCTGACTGTAGATGGCATCGTGGGACGTACCACATGGAACAGCCTGTACGACAAGGCGTCCACTCTGCGGACATCCGGGCCGGTGGTCACCCTGAAACGCCTGCCCTACCCCGGTACCCCGCTCACAGTGGGGTCTTCCGGCAGTGCAGTGCTCTACTACAGCCTGCTTTTGCAGCGCATTGCCTACTACTTTACCAGTGTGGAGAACCTGCCCCTCTCCGCCCAGTACACCGACGAGACTGCCGCCGCCACCCGCAGCGCACAGGAGCTGCTGGGCCTGCCCGAGACCGGCATTGCGGATGCCGACACATGGACAGCTGTGGAAGCGCTGAGCCTGCAGCTCGCCGCCGAAATGCCCAACCCCGACCGCAGCATCGGGCATGGCCCGGTCTACCCGGGCCGGGCCATCGGCGCGGGCAGCGTGGGGCCGGACGTGGCGCAGGTGGAGACATGGCTGAACGGGCGTTCCTGCCTGTACTGCACCGAGGGCTATGTG
>NZ_FMFG01000005.1:93337-116518 GCF_900066275.1 uncultured Faecalibacterium sp.
GCACCACCCTGCGGGTGCGGGAATTCCGGGGCAAATCCGCCAGCCCCACCCTGTGGACCACCATTGCGGCCATGGAAGCGTGGAACCTGACCCGCCGCAAGTACGGCAAGGGCATCCCGGTGGGATATGCCTTCCGCCGCATCTGGGAGGGCGGCCACGGCACCCGCAGCCAGCACTACGCGGGCGTATCCTTTGACGTGGGCCAAAGCCTGACCCGGACCGCCCGCACGGCCATCTACAACGCAGCCCGGGGCACCGGGGCATGGGGCTATGTGGAGCCGCTGAGCCAGACCCCAACATGGGTGCACATGGACCGCCGCTACGGCACGCCCGCCTGCAGCGGCACCACCGCCGGGTATCCTACCCTGAGGCGGGGAAGCCGCGGCTGCTATGTGATGATTCTGCAGGACGCGCTTTCCACGCTGGGCTACCAGACCGGGAGCCGCATCGACGGCATCTTTGGTGCCCGGACGGAGGAAGCGCTGAAAGGCTTCCAGCGGCGCACGAGCCTGCGTGTGGACGGTGTGTGCGGCTGCAACAGCTGGAAAAAGATCAGCACCGCCGTCATCGGCGTGGGACGGACAAAAACGACGATCGATTAGCAGAAACTCCCCCAGTCACCTTCGGTGCCAGCCCCCTCGGAGATGGGGCCTTTGGCAAAACCGCAAGCTTTTCCTCTTCGCCAGAGGCTCCCTCATTGAGGGAGCTGGCAAACCCAAAGGATTTGACTGAAGGAGTTCCCCCGTGAAACATCCTTCGCTTCCCATCACCGAAAGTTGAAACTTTCTCCCCCATCTGCCCTTTTCGTTGCGCGGTTTGGAAAAACGTGCTAAAATAGCTCTATTATTAAAATGGTTCATGTTGAAAACAAGAGGATTTGAGGGGTATTGTATCATGGAATTTTCCAAACGACTGGACTTGTTCGGCGACGAGATCTTCGCTGCACTGAACGAACGCAAGGTAGCTCTGGAAGCACAGGGCCGTACCATTTATAATCTGAGCGTCGGCACGCCGGACTTCGCGCCTGCCGAGCACATCCGCAAGGCCATGATGGATGCCGCTGCCGACCCGCAGAACTGGAAGTACAGCCTGCGCGACCTGCCTGAGCTGCTGGATGCCGTGTGCGGCTACTACAAGCGCCGCTTCGGCGTAGAGATCACGCCGGATCAGGTGGCCAGCTGTGCGGGCAGTCAGGAGGGCGTGGGCCACATCGGCATGGTGCTGTGCGACGAGGGCGACACCGTGCTGCTGCCCACTCCCTGCTACCCGGTGTTCATCGCGGGCAGTCTGCTGGGCGGCGCAAAGCCGTGGTATTACCCGCTGACCAAGGAGCATGGCTTCCTGCCTTATGTGAAGGACATCCCGGAGGATGTGGCCCGCAAGGCAAAGTATATGATCGTCTCCCTGCCCGCAAACCCGGTGGGCAGCGTCGGCTCCCCGGAGCTGTACGCCGAACTGGTGGCCTTTGCCAAAAAGTATGACATTCTCATCATCCACGACAACGCCTACAGCGACATTATCTTTGACGGGGCCGTGGGCAACAGCTTCTTCAATACGCCGGGTGCCATGGATGTGGGCGTGGAGTTCTTCAGCCTGTCCAAAAGCTTCAACGTCACCGGTGCCCGCATCAGCTTTCTTGTGGGCCGGAGGGACGTGGTAGCCGCCTTTAAAAAGCTGCGCGGTCAGATCGATTTCGGCATGTTCCTGCCGGTACAGAAAGCGGCCATCGCCGCCCTGACCGGCCCGCTGGACATGGTAAAAACGCAGTGCGGCCTGTACCAGCAGCGCCGCGACGCTCTGTGCGGCGGCCTGCGTTCCATTGGCTGGAATGTGCCGGACAGTCACGGCAGCATGTTCGTGTGGGCACCCATCCCGGCAAAGTACGCAAAGAGCATGGACTTCTGTCTTGACCTTGTGGAAAAGAGCGGTGTGCTGTGCACGCCGGGTTCCAGCTTTGGCCCGCTGGGCGAAGGCTACGTGCGCTTTGCCCTCACCCTGCCGCCGGAGCGCATTGCCGAGGCGGTGCAGTCCATCAAAGAGAGCGGTATCCTGAACTAAAAAATAACGGGAACGTCCATGCGGCGTTCCCGTTTTTTATGCGTTCACAATATTCTCTCCCGCGCCATCCAGCCATGTGCGCAGGTTGTTGGCAGTAATATCCATCAGCCGCTGCAGGGCTTCGTTGGTGGCCCACGCGATGTGCGGTGTCAGCAGGGCATTCGGCAGGCCGCGCAAAGGGCTTGCCTGCGGCAGCGGTTCAGTGCCAAAGGCATCGGCACCGTAAAAGCCAAGCTTCCCGTTTTTCAGCGCATCGGCCACGGCCTGCTCGTCCACCAGCGCACCGCGGGCGGTGTTCAGCAAGATCATGCCGGGCTTTGCCTTGGCAAGGGTGGCCGCGTTGATCAGCCCCCGTGTTGCAGGTGTTGCCGGACAGTGCAGGCTGAGCACATCGCTGCGGGCAAGCAGGGTGTCAAGATTCACGAACTCCACACCGTCGGCTTCGTACTCCGGCCGAACGGTGCGGGTGCACACCAACACCTTCATGCCAAAGGCCTTGGCAATGCGGGCGGTCTGCCGGCCAATGCTGCCGTAGCCATAGATGCCAAAGGTCTTGCCCAGCAGTTCCACCTGCGGCAGCAGACCGTAGGCCGCAGGCTCCTCGGTGCGCCAATGGCCGTCCTGCACAAGGCGATGGTAACGGTCGGCGCACTGGCAGATGGCCAGCAGCAGGCTGAAGGTCATCTGTGCCACACTGTAAGTAGAATAGCCCGGCACGTTGGCTACCGGCACGCCATGGCGGCGGCAGGCCTTCAGATCAAGGTTATCCGTGCCGGTGGCAATGATGCCCACCCACCTGAGCTTCGGGCACTGGGCCAGAACGGCTTCGTCGATGCGGCACTTATTCAGGAACACGATCTCCGCATCCCCGATGCGCGGCACCACCTCTTCCTGCGCGGTGCGCCCATAGCGGGTGATGTCCGGCACAAGCGCCTTCACACCCGACCAGTCCAGATCTCCCTGCTGTATGGCATAATCTTCCAGAACCACTGCTTTCATTTCAACTTCCTCACTTTCACATCATACGGGATACAGTGCCAGCACGGTGCCCTGCGGGCTTTCGCGGCTTTCCAGCGCGGCATAGCCTCGAGCCAGCAGGATGGCAATGTGCACCCGGTCGGCCAGCGGGAGCCATACCGGCGGCACATTCTGCGCAAGGCACCCGGCCTGCAGCAGGAAACACGGTGCCAGACTGTCCAGCGGACGGATAGCCCGCAAAGCAAACCCCTGACGCAGATACAGCGGGATCAGCTCTTCTGCCGCACATTCCACCACGGCCCACCGTGCCCGCTGCCGGGCAAGAAACTCCTGCCGGGCAGCAGCCGCAGCCAGCAGCGGCGCAAGGGTCTCGGCGGCATGGCCGTCCGGCCCGGCTGCCGGGGTCAAAAAATATCCGCCTGACGTGCGGTTCCAGCCCAGAAAGCGGCGCAGCGCAGCCGCCGCTGCCACATCGGCATCCATGGGCAGCAGGATGCACCCGGCTCCCGGCACACCGCGTGTACTGTACACGCCCCACACCTCGCCTACCGTCAGCATCCGCAGCACCTCGCTGCGCGGACGGTACACACTGCTCACTTCGCTCTGCGCCAGCTGGCAGAATTCCTCCGCCGAAAGCCGCCTTACCTGCCGCGTGCGCGGCGGGTCACAAACCTGGATCATTTGGTTTCCCCCATTCTTTTTCAGTATGCATCCAGCATACCGGACCGGGGGCGAGAATCGGCGCGAAACAGGGCCGCTCTTTTTGTTTTACAGATCCAGCGTTACATCCTCGCTCAGCACCTGACCAATGGGCTTTGCAATGCACAGGTCGGCTTCCGCATCTGCCCCGGTGGGCTGCATATTGATAACCACCAGATGGTCGCCCCGGAAGTACCGGATCAGTCCTGCCGCCGGGTACACCACAAGGCTTGTGCCGCCGATGATCAGGGTATCCGCATGGCGGATGGCGTTCACCGCGCCGGACAGCACCTCCTCGTCCAGCCCTTCTTCATACAGCACCACATCCGGCTTGACGATGCCGCCGCACTCGGTGCAGCGGGGCACACCGGTGCTGTTGGCAATGAAATCCACATCGTAGAACTTACCGCAGCGGGTGCAGTAGTTGCGCAGGGTGCTGCCGTGCAGCTCGTACACTGTGCGGCTGCCCGCCGCCTGATGCAGGCCGTCGATGTTCTGGGTGACGACCGCTTTCAGCCTGCCCTCCCGTTCCAGCTTTGCCAGCCGCAGGTGGGCCGCGTTGGGCTTTGCCCCCTTCACGATGAGCTTATCGCGGTAAAAACGGTAAAACTCCTCCGGGTTCTCCTCCCAGAAAGTGTGACTCAGGATGGTTTCCGGCGGGTAGGCGTACTTCTGATGATAAAGTCCGTCCACACTGCGGAAGTCCGGGATGCCGCTCTCGGTGGAAACGCCCGCCCCGCCAAAGAACACGATGCTGCTGCTTTTGGCAATGATCTCTTCCAATGCCCGTACCATAACAAAAAAACGCCCCTTTCGCCGGATGTACATTTGTGTTAAGATAGCTTCAGTATAACACAAACTCACAGGAAAGGAAGCGCAACTTTTGAACGTCTGGTATGTGAACAGCATTCTGGGAACCTTCCGGCTGGAAGAGGAAAACGATGCCATCTGCGGGCTGACCCTCTGCCCGGACGGCGTACCGGAACTGGAACCGCTGCCCCGCAAGGTGTGCGAGACACCGCTTTTACAGGAAGCCGAGGAGCAGCTGAACGAATATTTTGCCGGGGCGCGCAGGGAGTTTGATCTGCCGCTGGCCCCCAAGGGCACCCCCTTCCAGAAGGCCGTCTGGGCCGAGATGAACAAGATCCCCTACGGTGAGACCCGCACCTACGGCCAGCTGGCCGCCGCTGTTGGCAAACCCAAGGCCAGCCGTGCCGTGGGCGGTGCCTGCCACTGCAACCCCATCGCCATCCTTCAGCCCTGCCACCGGGTGGTGGGCAGCACCGGCAAGCTCACCGGCTACGCCTATGGCGTGGAGATGAAGCAATATTTGCTGGAGTTGGAACAGCAGGAGTAATTTTATGATCGGAATGCCCTCCGCGTTCGCTCTGGGCATTTTCAGCGGAAAATTTATTTTATATTTGTGTTTCAGAAAAGCCTGCGGGCTTTTCTGAAACACTTTTTCACCGTAGGGTCGCTGTGGGAAACTGCATCATACACAAAAGAGCCATTGCACATCCATTTTGTGCAACGGCTCTTTATTTTTCACTCCGTTTTACTGTGCACTGTAAATGCTGCCCATCGTCCAGGAATTATCCGCGCTGTACTTGGCGTGGTTGCGCAGGTAGGTGACCCATGCGCCGTAGCCGTTGCCTGCAGAGAGATGCACGCCATCCGGCGCTGCAAGCATCTCCTTCAGGTTGCCCTCGCCGTCGGCAAGGGTCTCCCACAGGTCAAGGTAAACGCATCCCTTGCTGGCGGCCAGCTGAGCCAGCTGCTCGTTCACACCGCGCAGCACATCCGATGCAAGGCCGGGCTTTTCGGCAGCTGCCGAGGGTCGCACCGGCGGGATAGACTGCACGTAGATCACGCAGTCCTCGCCCAAAGCCTCGCGCAGCATATCCAGCATCTGGCCATAGTAGGCAAGGAAGCGATCCGAAGCGCCCAGCGTGGTGAGGGTGTTAGTGCCCAGCAGGATATACAGCTTCTTGGGCCGGGCAGCGGCCAGCACATCCAGCGCTACCTCCTGCCCGCGGGTGGGGCTTTTGACTGCGCTGCGGTTCACAATGGCATCCGGGCCAACGCCGGTATAGCCGCAGATGAGTGCCCCGTCCAGATTGATCTGGTAATCCGAGAAGCCCACCGTCAGACTGTCGCCCAGAAAGGCTGCGTCCGCAAAGTAGCTCAGGTCCACCTGCCCGCAGCTGGGCTGGCGGATGACGCTGGCATCATAGGCTTTGACGGTGTAGGCCCCAGCGCTCTGCTTTGCAGGGCCAAAGTTCTCCAGTGTGACGGCCTGCCCACCGATGCTGCCATCCTGTGCAGCACTGCTGCTATCCGCTTCGCCCTGCATGGGCAGCGGTGCCAGAATGTTCTCGGCAATGCCGCTGGCGTTGGTAGACGGGGTATCGTCCGTGCCCTCTGCGCCCTTTTCCAGAATGGCCGTGATGGCGTAGGATACCAGCAAAATGGCGACCACTGCGCCCAGAAAGCGCAGCTTGCCGCTGACTGTACCGCGCCGTGCCCGGCGCGGCGCAGAATGATACTCGTGTGAAATGCCCATGGTTTTTCCAGCTTTCTCCATTTTTCCCGCACAGAAGGGGGTTTTATCCGCCCGGGGCTGTGCGTTTTTTATTTTATCATAATTTTTTTGCCTGTGCAACCAATTAGGTCTTGCATACAACAGGCAAAACAGGTACAATAAGGATGTGGTAATTTTGCACATTTTACAAAAAGGGTGTGCACATGCCGCAAACTTTTTTGTATCACTTGCAGCATCCGGTTTGTTTGCCGCACGGTCTGCGGGCAGTGCAGGGCCTTTAGACCAAACCCCACTCTGGCGGCGCGGAAGCCGGAACCTGCAGCGATGTACAAATGATAAGAATGAAATTTGCAAAAGGAGGTACTCATGGCCAAGAATGTGATCATTGGTCAGAGCGGCGGCCCTACCGCCGTAATCAACTCCAGTCTGGCAGGCGTGTACAAAGCCGCCTGCAGCCTGGGTGCAGACAAGGTGTACGGCATGAAATACGGCATCGAAGGTCTGCTCAAGGAAGAAATGCTGGAGCTGAACGTCCTGCTGGACGACCGCATGAGCATTGAACTGCTCAAGCGCACGCCTTCCAGCTACCTTGGCAGCTGCCGTTACAAGCTGCCGGACCCGGATGTGGACTCCACACCCTTCATCAAACTGTTCACCCTGTTTGACAAGTACGACATCTGCGCGGTGTTCTACATTGGCGGTAACGACTCCATGGACACCATCGCAAAGCTTTCCCGCTACGGTGAGCGCGTGGGCAGCAGCGTGCGGTTCATCGGTGTGCCCAAAACCATCGACAACGACCTGTGCCTGACCGACCACACCCCCGGCTACGGCTCTGCCGCCAAGTACATTGCCACTATTTTAAAGGAAGTCATCCGGGATTCCTCCGTGTATGACATCCGCAGCGTGACCGTGGCCGAGATCATGGGCCGACATGCGGGCTGGCTTGCCGGTGCGGCCTGCCTTGCGGGCGGCGACGACTGCGAAGGCCCGGATCTGATCCTGCTGCCGGAGGTGCCCTTCGATCAGGACAAGTTCCTTGCCAAGGTGGACGAGCTGCAGCGCCGCAAGTCCAATGTGATCATTGCGGCCAGCGAGGGCGTAAAGACCGCCGACGGCACCTATCTGTGCGATCTGGTGTCCACCGCAGGCCAGCTGGATGCCTTTGGCCACAAGGCCGTGCTCAGCGGCACCAGCCGTTATCTCTCCGACCTCATCCACGACAAGCTGAACTGCAAGAGCCGTGCCATCGAGTTTTCCACCCTGCAGCGCTGCGCCAGCCATCTGGCCAGCCGCACGGATGTGAACGAAGCCTACGCTGTGGGCGGTGCCGCAGCAGCCGCCGCCTTTGCGGGCGAGACCGGCCGCATGATCGCGCTCAAGCGCATTTCCGCTTATCCCTACCAGTGCATCACCGAGTCGGTGGATGTGCAGCAGGTGGCAAACCTTGAAAAGAAGGTGCCGCTGGACTGGATCAGCCCCGACGGGATGCAGGTGACTGCTGCCTTTGAGGAGTATGCCCGTCCGCTGATCCTGGACGAGGTGACCCCCGTTTACGTCAACGGCACCCCGCGCCATATCCGTCTGTAACCCCTTTTCCCGCGTCTGTTTTCGTGCATCCTGCACGTAATATTATATTGCCGAAACAGAAAAACAAAAAAGGAGAAATCATCATGGGTAAAAATGCAATCGTTGGTCAGTCTGGCGGTCCTACTTCCGTCATCAATGCAAGCCTTGCGGGTGTCTTTGAGAGCTGCAAGAGCCGCGGCGCAGAGATCGTCTACGGCATGTGCAATGGCGTTGCCGGTCTGCTGGAGGAGCGGGTGGTGGATCTTTCCACCGTGCTGACGGACGATCTGGACATCGAGCTGCTCAAGCGCACCCCGTCCAGCTTCCTCGGCAGCTGCCGCTACAAGCTGCCGGACTGGCATGAGGACGAGACCGTCTACAAAAAGCTGTTCGCCATTCTGGAAAAGCTGAACATCGGCTACTTCTTCTACATCGGCGGCAACGACTCCATGGACACCATCGGCAAGCTGGCCGAGTACGGCGAACGCATCCAGAGCGACATCCGCTTTATGGGCGTGCCCAAGACCATCGACAACGACCTGATGGTCACCGACCACACCCCTGGCTACGGCTCTGCTGCCAAGTACATCGGCGTGGTGATGAAGGAGATCATCCGCGATGCCACCGTGTACGGCACCAAGTACGTCACCGTGGTGGAGATCATGGGCCGCAACGCCGGCTGGCTGACCGCTGCCGCCGCTCTGGCAAAGAGTGACGACTGCGAGGGTGTGGACATGATCTGCCTGCCCGAAGTGCCCTTCAATGTGGAACACTTCATTGAGAAGGTGCGCGTGATGCAGGAGAAGAAGCCCAGCATCGTGATCGCCGTTTCCGAAGGCGTGAAGCTGGAAGATGGCCGCTACGTCTGTGAGCTGGCCGACGATGTGCACGCAGTGGACGCTTTCGGCCATAAGGCCCTGACCGGCACCGCACGGTATCTGGCAAATGTGGTGGCCCGCAATCTGGACACCAAGACCCGCTGCATCGAGCTTTCCACCCTGCAGCGCTGCGCAGGCCATCTGACCAGCCGCACCGACATCACCGAAGCCTATCAGGTGGGCGGTGCTGCCGCCAAGGCGGCCTTTGAGGGCGTTACCGGCCAGATGGTGGCCCTGAAGCGCATCTCCAACAGCCCGTACCAGTGCACCACCGAGCTGCACCCCATCAGCGAGGTGGCAAATCTCGAAAAGAAGGTGCCGCTGAGCTGGATGAACGCCAACCACACCCAGATGACCGATGAGTTTCTGGCTTATGCCCGCCCGCTGATCCAGGCCGAGCTGACCCCGCTGTACATTGCCGGTCTGCCCCACCACATCTACATGAAGAATCAGAAGTGATCTCTCCTGCATTGATTTTTCTCAAGGCATGATGAAAGCTCGTCCGAGTTTTAGGCCCGGACGGGCTTTTTGCATTTCGGTATTCTCCGCTTTAGAACATCAGACCGCTGCGCCGACTTTGGGTGCGCCGCCTGCGATCTCCTCTGCCGTCAGAGGCTTTGTCTCCACCGGGGCATTCAGGCGCTCTTTGGCCACTGCCAGCATCAGCTTGATGCGGTTCTCCTGATTGACCTTGGTGGCGCTGGGGTCGTAATCGATGGGGGTGATGTTGGCACTGGGGTACAGGGCGCGGATCTTGTTCACCATGCCCTTGCCCACGATGTGGTTGGGCAGGCAGCCGAAGGGCTGGGCACACACGATGTTGCCGTAGCCGCCCTGCACCAGCTCGATCATCTCGGCAGTCAGCAGCCAGCCCTCGCCCATCTTGGCACCCAGCGAAATGATGCCCTTGGGCTTTTCCACCAGCTCCTTGAAGGGGCCGGGGGCGTAGAAGCCTGCGTCGGCCTCAGCCTTGAGCATGGCGCGCTCGATGCCGTCCAGCCAGTTCAGGAACTGGTCAATGCCGATCTTCACAGCCAGCTTGCCGCCGTACAGCACATGGTCCTCGCCCATGTTGAAGGCACAGTACTGCACAAAGCCCATCAGGCCCGGGAAGTTCACCTCGCAGTCCTGACTTTCCAGGAACTTCTGCAGGTCGTTGTTGCCCAGCGGGCTGTACTTGACGTAAATTTCGCCAACCACGCCCACCTTGACCTTGGGCACCCGGGTAACGGGGATGGCAGCAAAGTCCTTTGCGATGAGGGGGAAGGTGTGCTTCATCTCCTTGGAGGTGTAGCCCTTGCCTGCCAGCAGCACGCGGCCCAAGCGTTCCACCCACAGGTCTACCATCTTATCGGCAGCCCCCTTCTCGTTCTCGTAAGGTGCAACCTGATTGCGCAAAGCGCACAGCATATCGCCGTAGAAGATGCAGGCCAGCGCACGGCGGGCCAGCGGCAGGGTCATCTGGAAGCCGCTGTCCTTTTCCAGACCCGAGAAGTTCAGGCTGGCCACCGGGATCTGCGGATAGCCCGCCTTGACCAGTGCCTTGCGCAGCAGATGAATGTAGTTGGAGGCGCGGCAGCCGCCGCCGGTCTGGGTGATGAGCAGGGCGGTGTGGTCCAGATCATACTTGCCGCTGTTCAGTGCGTCCAGAAACTGACCGATGACCAGCAGGGCCGGATAGCAGGTGTCGTTGTGGACGTATTTCAGGCCCAGCTGTGCCACGGCACTGCCGCAGTTGCCCAGGATCTCGCACTTGTAGCCGTCGTAACGCAGGGCGTACTCCAGCAGGCGGAACTGGGTAATGGCCATATTGGGGATGAGGATGGTGTGGGTCTTCTTCATCTCCGGAGTAAATTTGGGATAATTGTATTCCATAGGTTCCTCCTATGTTGCTTTCTTAAAAAGCTTTTTGCTCTATCTCTATTTTATTCTGCCTTTTCTGCGGCCACCTCGTCGCGCTCATCCAGAGCGGCGAACAGACTGCGCAGGCGGATATTCACGGCACCCAGATTGGTGATCTCGTCGATCTTGAGCTGGGTGTAGAGCTTGCCGCCCTCCTGCAGAATTTCGCGGGTCTCGTCGGTGGTGATGGCATCCACGCCGCAGCCGAAGGACACCAGCTGCACCAGATCCATATCCTTCTGGGTGGTGCAGTACTTGGCGGCGGCATACAGGCGGCTGTGGTAGGTCCACTGGTTCAGCACACTGGTGGGGAACTTCTGCACCCGGTTGGAAATGCTGTCCTCGGTAACAACGGCAGCACCGTGGCGGGTGATGAGGCGGTCGATGCCGTGGTTCACCTCGGGGTCCACATGGTAGGGGCGGCCTGCCAGCACGATGATGCGCTTGCCCTGACGGCGGGCTTCGTCGATGATCTCGCTGCCCTTCACCCGGATCTTTGCCATGTGGGACTCGTATTCCGCATAGGCGGCATCCGCTGCGGCCTGCACCTCTTTTTCCGAGATGCCGCCGAAGTACTTGGGCAGGATGTTCTTTGCCATCTTGTGCACAAAGTCCTTAGGGCGGTGGATGCCCACATAGTCATAGATGAACTTGGTGCCTTCCAGCTCCGGGCAGTTGCCTGCCAGAACCTCGGGGTAGTAGGCCACCACCGGGCAGTTATAGTGGTTGTCGCCCAGTCCCTCGTCCACATTGTAGGTCAGGCAGGGGTAGAAAATAGCGTCCAGCTGCATCTGGCTCAGGGCCTTGATGTGGCCGTGGCTCAGCTTTGCCGGGAAGCAGGCGGTATCGCTGGGGATGGTAGCCTGACCGGCGAGGTACAGGCCGCGGCTGGACACCGGGCTGGTGTGCACGGCAAAGCCAAGCTTTGTCCAGAAGGCCCACCAGAAGGGCAGCAGCTCGTAGAAGCCCAGACACAGCGGGATGCCGATGGAGCCGCGCTTGCCGGCCACCGGCTTATACTCGGCCAGCAGCTGCTGTTTGTAGGCGTAGAGGTTCAGGCTGTCGTCGGCACTCTTGCCGGTCACGGGCTTGTCGCAGCGGTTGCCGGAGATGTACTTGCGGCCATCCGCAAAGGTGTTGACGGTGAGCTGGCAGTGGTTGCCGCAGCCGCCGCACTTGACGCTGACCACCTTCTGCTCAAACTTTTCCAGCTCTTTCTGGCTCATCATGGCAGAAGCAGTCTTGTGGGCCTTCTGGCTCTGGCGCAGGCCGAATAGAGCCGCACCGTAAGCGCCCATCAAGCCGGCAATGTCCGGGCGGATGACCTCCACCCCCATCTCCTTTTCAAAGGCGCGCAGCACGGCTTCATTATAGAAGGTACCGCCTTGCACCACGATCTTGCGGCCCAGCTCTTCCGGGCTGGAAGCGCGGATGACCTTGTACAGTGCGTTCTTGACCACGCTGATGGACAGGCCTGCCGAGATGTTCTCGATGCTTGCGCCGTCCTTCTGGGCCTGCTTGACCGAGCTGTTCATGAACACGGTGCAGCGGCTGCCCAGATCCACCGGGCGGTCTGCAAACAGGCCAAGGCTTGCAAATTTCTTCACGTCATAGCCCAGTGCCTGTGCAAAGGTCTGCAGAAAGCTGCCACAGCCGGAGGAGCAGGCTTCATTCAGGAAGATGTTGCTGATGGCACCATCTTCGATCTTGAAGCACTTCATGTCCTGACCGCCGATGTCGATGATGAAATCCACATCCGGCATAAAGTATTTTGCAGCGGTAAAGTGCGCCACCGTTTCCACCAGACCGTAATCGCAGCGGAATGCGTTCTTCACCAGCTCTTCGCCGTAGCCGGTGGTGGTCACGCTGACCACCTGCAGGCCCGGGTGCTCCTTGTAAATTTTCAGCAGCTGTTCCCGGATGAGGGGCAGCGGGTTGCCGAGGTTCGGTTGATAGTTGGTGTAAAGGATCTGGCTCTTCTCGTCCACCACCACCAGCTTGACGGTGGTGGAGCCGGAGTCGATGCCGATATGCACCGGGCCGCACTGGGCACTGAAGGGCACGCGGGGCACACTGTGGGACATGTGGCGGGCGTGGAACGCCTCATACTCCTCCTTGCTGGCGAACAGCGGCGGCTCGCTGGCGTAGGTGGCAGTGGCAGCATACTGGTCCAGCGCATCGGCCACCTCAGACAGAACGAAAGCCTTGTCGGCATAGAGGGCAGCGCCCAGTGCCACATACAGCAGGCTGTTCTCCGGGCAGGTGCCGGTCACGTTCAGCGCTTCGTCAAAGCTTTTGCGCAGCACGCTGCTGAAGGTGAGCGGGCCGCCCAGATACAGGATATTGCCCTTGATGGGACGGCCCTGTGCAAGGCCTGCAATGGTCTGGTTGACCACAGCCTTATAAATGCTGGCAGCAATGTCCTCGGTGCGGGCACCCTGATTGATCAGGGGCTGCACGTCGCTCTTGGCAAACACGCCGCAGCGGGACGCAATGGTGTAGGTGCGCTGTGCGTTCTCTGCTGCCTTGTTCATCTCGTCGGCACCCATTTTCAGCAGGGTGGCCATCTGGTCGATAAAGGCACCGGTGCCGCCGGCACAGCTGCCGTTCATGCGCACCTCGGTACCGTTGGTCAGAAACAGGATCTTGGCATCCTCACCGCCCAGCTCGATCACGCAGTCGGTGGCAGGCACAAAGCGCTTGACCGCTACGCGGGTGGAGAACACCTCCTGCACAAAGGGCACGCCGCAGCTGTCGGCCAGACCCATGCCCGCCGAACCGGAAATGCTCAGCAACGCCTTCTGACCGTGCAGCTGCTCGGCATCGATGCGGCGCAGTAGCTCCTGCGCCTTTTCCAGAATATGGCTGTAATGCCGTTCGTATGTAGAATACAGCAGCGCATCATGTTCATCCAGCACCACACACTTGATGGTGGTACTGCCGATGTCAAGACCTACTCTCACGTTGTTTTTCCTCCTAAGGACAAATGCCGGAGGCAAAGCCCCCGGTGGACGGCAAAATCAATTTCTTTGCCAAAAATTAGTTTGTTAACGAATCATTTTGTCAATTCGCATACAAATGTATTATAATCCAATTTTGCGGCACAATCAATCAGCGTCCTTTATTTTACACAGAAAAAATAGTATTTTCCGCTCAAAAAGTTAAACATTTTGTGAACTTGTCGCTTTTTATGCGGCTGCACCGGTGTCCCGGCAAAGTTTTTTTACCTTTGCCAACAAAAAAGGACTGCCGCACAGGAGCATCTCCCCCGCAGCAGTCCTTATTCATTATTATAACGCAATCATGCAGCATGCATCACAGCTCGTCCGGGTCGCCGCGCTCCGGCATGGTACGCAGCTCCCGCACCAGCATATTGCGCAGCTGGTACTGATGCTGCTGTGCCTGTGCCGTATCGCCGCCCGTATGCAGCTCTACCGTCGGCTCCATTATGCGGTCGGTGCACAGCGGAATGGTCACCACTGCCTGTGTGCCCTTTTCCGGTGCGCGCTCCACCCGCAGGCCCCAGCCCATGCGGCGGCAGCACTCGCGGCAGAGCAGCAGGCCCAGCTTTGCGCCGCCCAGAAAGCAGCGCCGGTTCTCCAGCCATGTATCCTCGCCTGCTTCCGGCAGGCCGCAGCCATTATCCATCACCGTCAGCTGCCAGAAGCTTTCGCTGCGGCGCAGCATCAGCCGCACTTTGCCGCCCGCACTGCAGGCCCGCAAGGCATTCGAGAGCAGATGCAGGCACAGCAGTTCTGCATCATTGCGGTCCGCCATGACCCGGCAGGCTGTCCAGCCGCCATAGTCCAGCGTCAGTTCCACCCCAAGCTGCGCCTGCACCATATCGGCCTGTGCGGCGACCTGCTGCAGTAGCTGGCACAGGTCCAGCGGATAGAGCCGCGGGTCTTCCTCGGTGCGCAGAAAATCCAGCAGCGACATCACTTCGTTCACAGTGCGGTCCAGCCTTGCCGACGCAGCGCTGATATCGTTCACCGCCTGCCGGGTCTGCTGGTCGGCACCCACATGCGCAAGGTGCTGGTCCAGATATTCGCAATTGCGTCCGATCAGGCCCAGTGCATGGAAGCATGCCTGTTCCACATCCTTCTGCGGGATCGCCTGCGCGGTCAGTGCACCCGCCTCGTTCTGCCGCATCTGCTCCATACCCTTGCGCCTCCTGTGTTTTATGCTCAGTCGTCCTTCTGACGCTGAAGATAATTCTTGACAGTGTAGATCAGTTTACCAGTGGTAGGTTTCTCGTCCGCAAATCCGCTTTCGTCCTTGAAGCGCAGCCACTTGGCCGAGGGCTTTGCTTCCAGCTGGTCGATCATACGCCGGATGCCGCTGTCCACAGCAGAGACCGACACATCGTACTGCTCGCTCACCGCCTGCAGGATCTCCTTGCGGATGGCCAGCTTCTGGCTGGTGCCGTACACCACGCCCACCGCACAGGAAAGATAGTTGCAGTTCACGTCCGGCAGCTGGATGCCCCAGCCCTCATACAGTTCCTGACACTTGCGTTCCATGCGCTGGCTCTGCCGTCCCGGCAGGCGGTACAGCTCCCACAGCAGGTTCTTCAGTTCGGCATGGCCCACATAGCAGAATCCATCGCCCGATTCCAGACAAATGGCACTCGTATTCTGCCGCCTGCCCTCATCAAACAGAACAACATTCGGTTTGGGATCCATGCTGCGGATATTCATTAAAAACTCCAGCCCGCTCATATCTTCCAGCTGGCTGCAGAGGATCACAACATCAAACTGACGGCCCTGACGCAGCTGTTCCAGCAGACGGCCGCCGTTCTGGAAGCAGGTGCACTCCAACGCAGGGCTTTGCTCCTGCAGGTAGTTCTTTTCCACCCGCAGCTCCTTGCGGTCGTAGCTTCCAAGGGCGATCTGCAGCGTTTTTGCTGTGTGCTCACTCTCCACGCAACGCGCCGCCTTTCTGCCTGAGCTGTTCTGTATCGGTCAGTTCTTCTACCACATCCTGCCAGATCTCCGGCTGGACGCCATTCTCACACAGATAGCGCAGGATCCGGTAGCAGAACTCTGGTGCAGCTGCAATGTAGCAGCTTTGCATGTACTGCCGGTTCCCGGTACGGCAAAGCGTCAGGCAGCAACCGTTTTCGTTGCCTGTATCCATTGAGTATACCAGCGTATATGCTTTCTGCAACCCGTCGATTGCCGAAAACTGACGGATCATAGGTGAAAATGTACGTTCCATAATTTTTCCTCCCTTGCTACAAGGTCCTGCGACGTTTTCAAGGCATTCCTTGTTTTTCTTATCTTATTTTAAAGAGCAGAGAGGGCTGGTTCAATCCTGAAAAAGCGTCTAAAAATGTCAAAATCACATTCGTTGCGTTTTTTTGTCGTGTTTTTCTGTTCTGCGACGCATTTTATTTTGTGCTTACGGTTCATCGCAGATTTTTTGCGTCGTATTGGCAGTGTAATTCTGCTTTCACGATGCTTTTCTGTTTTATCAGGATCTTCCGCTATTAAAATAGCACGACGGCGACGCAAATTCAACCTCCACGTCAATTTTTCCTTTATTTTCCTGTTTTTCTGCCTCAAAAGCCAAAAATACCGGTCCGGTCAAAATTTACGTTGAAATATACACAGTTTTTTCATATTATTTCGGTAAAATAGAAGTGTATAACGCCTTGCTGCGGGTCCTGTATCCGGGCAGTTTATTATAATGTACAGCGGCAGCGTTCCTGCGAGGATGCGCCGGAAAGGCTCACACATGCTCCAACTCAACCACATCAAGAAAGAATACAAAACCGGCGATCTGGTGCAGAAAGCACTGGATGATGTCAGCCTGAACCTGCGGGACAACGAATTCGTCGCCATTCTCGGCCCCAGCGGTTCCGGTAAGACCACCCTGCTGAACGTCATTGGCGGTCTGGACCGCTACGACAGCGGTGATTTGATCATCAACGGCATCTCCACCAAGAAATATACCGACCGCGACTGGGACTCTTACCGCAACCACACCATTGGCTTTGTGTTCCAGAGCTATAACCTCATCCCGCACCAGACAGTGCTTTCCAATGTGGAGCTGGCGCTGACCATCTCCGGCATTTCCGGTGCCGAGCGCCGCAACCGGGCCACCAAGGCGCTGGAGCAGGTAGGTCTGGGCGACCAGCTGCACAAGCACCCCAGCGAAATGTCCGGCGGCCAGATGCAGCGTGTGGCCATTGCCCGCGCACTGGTCAACAACCCCGACATCCTGCTGGCCGACGAGCCGACCGGCGCACTGGACAGCGACACCAGCATTCAGGTGATGGAGCTGCTGAAGGAGGTGGCCAAAGACCGCCTTGTGGTCATGGTCACTCATAACCCGGAGCTTGCAGAGCAGTATGCTACCCGCATCGTCCGCCTGCGGGACGGCGTGATCCAATCGGACACCGCACCGTTTGCGCCGGATGATTCCGCTCAGGTGCCGCCGGTGCACAAAAATCTGGGCCGTTCTTCCATGTCGCCGCTCACCGCTCTCGCGCTGAGCTTCAACAACCTGCTCACCAAAAAGACCCGCACCCTGCTCACCGCATTTGCGGGTTCCATCGGCATCATCGGCATTGCGCTCATCCTTTCGCTCTCGGCCGGTGTGAGCAATTATATCCAGGAGATGGAACGCTCCACCCTTTCGGAATATCCGCTGCAGATCTCGACCACCGGCGTAGACCTTGCCGCCCTGCTGGACCCGGGAAGCTACACCAGCGCCGTTGCCAACAACACCAATGTGGGCGCCACCAGCGCTTCTTCCACCCCGGAGGGCATGGTCACAGTGCGCGAACTGCTGAGCCAGCTGACCGAGGATAATTCCTCCGTCAATGACCTTGCCTCCCTGAAAAAATATCTGGACAGCGACGAGTGCACCATCTCGGAGGATGCTGCTTCCATCGAGTATTCCTACGGCATCGCACCGCTGATCTACCGCCAGAACAAGGACGGCACCGTGCGCCAGATCTTCCCGGACAGCAGCCTTTCTGCGCTGAACAACACCACCTCTGCCGCCGGCATCGTCTCTTCCATGACCAATCAGAGCGTGTTTACCGAGATGGCCGAAGAGCCTTCGCTGTACGAAGATCAGTACGATGTCAAGGCAGGCCGCTGGCCGGAAAGCTACAACGAGGCCGTTCTTGTGCTGAATTCGGATGGCAGCATCAGCGATTACGCTCTTTATATTCTGGGCATTGAGGACGACAGCGTGATGATGCGTTTTCTGCAGGAGTACGCAAAAAACAAGAACACACAGGCTCCCACCGGCTACGGCACCTACCCCTACGATACCTTTGTGGGCCTGAAATATAAGATCGTTACCAGCTCGGACTATTACGTTTATGACGAAGAACGCCAAATCTGGCGCAACCGCTCCGACGATGAAGCGTATGTGGAGCAGCTTGTGGAAAACAGTCCGGATCTGACCATCGTGGGCGTGGTGCAGCCCCGCGCAGATGCCAGCTCCACCATTCTGCCCATAGGCGTTGCCTATACCCATGCACTCACCTACTACGCCATCGACCATGCAGCCGAAAGTGAAGTGGTAAAGCAGCAGCTTGCCGACCCGGAAGTGAACGTGCTGACCGGCGAGCGCTTTGATGCCGACCAGCGCGAAACCGATCTTGACATTTCTTCCCTGTTCTCTGTGGATACCGATATGCTGAAGGATGCCTTCCAGTTCGATGCAAGCAAGCTGCAGTTCGACCTGAGCGGTGCATTTGATCTGCAGGATGGCAGCTTTGACTTTTCCTCCATCCTTGATCCGTCCGCATTCCAGCTGGATCTGAGCGATCTGGACCTGAGCGACATCGACATGAGTGATGTGGAGCTGCCGGACATGGACGCGCTGGATCTGAGCCAGCTGTTTGCCGATATGGACCTGTCCGTCTCGGAGGATGCGCTGCAGAGCCTGATGAAGAAGATCATGAATGGCTATAAGCGCTATATCATCGGCAACGGCATCTTGAATCTGGATAAGATCGGTTTCTCTTCCTATATGGAGAGCGACCAGTTCAAACAGCTTCTGTCCGAATCCATGGGCGACCTGCTGGACACCACCGGCCTGCAGGAGCAGTTCACCGCTTCGCTTCAGCAGAACCTGCAGGGCATCATGACGAGCTATCTGCAAAGCTACTCGGAACAGCTGAGCCAGAAGCTGGGCGAAGCTCTGCAGACCAAACTCACCGCTGCCATTCAGACCCAGATGAGCACCGTGATGCAGCAGCTGATGACCCATCTGACCACTCAATTCAGCCAGCAGATCCAGTCCGCCATCCAGAACAACATCGCTCAGCTCAGCAGTCAGGTGGAAGATGCCCTGAAGATCGACCCCACTGTGTTCCAGAGTGCCGTGCAGGTGAACATGAGCACCGACGACCTTGTGGATCTGGTCAAGATGAACCTGCAGTCCAGCACCACCTCCTACAGCAGTGTTCTTGGTGCACTGGGCTATTCGGATTATGCCAAGCCCGGCAGCATCTGGATCTACCCCAAGAGCTTTGAGGCCAAGAACCGTATCGTGGACAGCCTGAACGCCTACAACGCCGCCATGCGTGCGCAGGGCGAAGAGGACAAGGTGATCGTATTCTCGGATACGGTCGGCACCCTGATGAGCGCCGTGACCAAGATCGTGGATATGGTCAGCAATGTGCTGGTGGCCTTTGTTGCCATCTCGCTGGCGGTTTCTTCCATCATGATCGGTGTCATCACCTATATCAGCGTGCTGGAACGCCGCAAGGAGATCGGTATTCTGCGTGCCATCGGTGCATCCAAGCACAATGTCTCCGAGGTGTTCAATGCCGAGACCTTCATTATCGGAATGTGCTCCGGCGTGATCGGCGTGGGCCTGTGCCTGCTGCTGCTGATCCCTGGCAACATGCTCATCCACTCCATTGCAGGAACCACCAGCGTCACCGCTGTGCTGCCGCCCAAGGCTGCACTGGTCCTGATCGTTCTGGCTACCCTGCTCACGATCCTTGGCGGTCTGATTCCCGCCCGCAGCGCAGCCAAGTGCAACCCCGTCACCGCCCTGCGTTCTGAGTAATTTTCTTTCTCGACAAGCAAAAGGAGTCGCTGCATCACGCAGCGGCTCCTTTTTTGATGTCCGGTGCTTTATCTCAATTTCTCGTGTAATTCCTCATGCAGTTCCTCGCGCTCTTCCTTCAGTTCCTGCTTGAGAGTCCGGTCGATCTCCCGTGTCTCCTGCCGGATCTCAGCCAGATCCTTTTCGATCGCAGGGTTTTCTTCGATTTCTTCCCGAATGAACATGAGCGCAAAGCTTACCAGCAGCAGCCCGCAGGAGATCCAGATGGTCTTTCCTGCCAGCCGCGCTGCGCCCATGCTTCCAATACCGGCACCCACCGCGAACAACAGAATGATGCCAAAATAACGCATCATCCGATCCTTAACTTTCGGTTCATGGGTCTTGCTCCAGATGCAGAATGCTTCCACACCGCTGCGCAGGTCACCAATGCACATGGTGCTGGCAAATGCATAGCCGTTCACCTTGCGGAACGCCTGCACCTGCATTGCGCAGGAGAAGGAAACGATGGCGTTTGCCAGCAGATTCTGCTCCTGCGGTAAAAAACCTACAATGAACAGCAGAAGCACTTCGCCCAGCACCACCAGCTGCCGCCAGTGAAGCCGCTGCATGTTGCAAAAGCTCTCCCGCATCTTTTCTGCCACCAGTACGCCCAGCGCAAAAGCACACAGAGGAACCAGATAGTGCAGCACCCGATCCCACTGACCATCCATGATGTTGGAACTCAGCAGCACGATGTTGCCGGTCTGTGCATTTGCAAACACCTTACCGCGGAACAGATACGTATAGGCATCCTGCAGCCCGCCCGAAAGCGAAAGGAACACCGCCGTCAGGAAGGACTCTGACATCTGCCCATGATGTTTTGTTTTCATATTACCTTTTTCCCTCTTTTCGTACCCTATTATAATATATTTTTACAGCTTGGTCCATATCAGTTTTACATATCCGGCATGTGTATCCTTGCGCTCTGCCAGCGCCAAAAATACGGCCCGCACTTTGCATTCCCTCACAGGTTGTGTTAGAATAAGAAAAAAGCTTTTCCAAAGGAGAACTTCCTTATGCCGAATATTGTCGAGATCACAGACCTTTCCGCACCGGAGCTGGCTGTCTATGCCCGCCTGACGCAGGCGCAGCTGCGCAATCGTCTGGAACCGGAAAAAGGCATCTTTATTGCCGAAAGCCCCAAGGTGATTGCCCGCGCGCTGGATGCCGGATACACACCGCTCTCCCTGCTCATGGAGCGTAAACAGATCACCGGCCCGGCTGCCGATCTCCTGACCCGTTGCGGCGATGCCCCGGTGTACACAGCCGACCGCGAGACCCTTGCCAGCCTGACCGGCTTCGAGCTGACCCGCGGCGTGCTGTGCGCCTTCCGCCGCCCGCTGCCGCGCAGCGTGGAAGAGGTCTGCCGCAATGCCCGCCGGGTGGCCGTTCTGGAGGGCATTGTGGACTCCACCAATGTGGGAGCGATCTTCCGCAGCGCCGCTGCACTGAACATGGATGCCGTGCTCGTTACTCCTTCCTGCTGCGACCCGCTGTGCCGCCGTGCCGTGCGTGTGAGCATGGGCACCGTGTTTCAGGTGCCCTGGGCGCAGATCGGCACCTGCCCTGCCGACTGGCCGGAAAACGGCATTGCTCAGCTGCACAGTCTTGGCTTCAAGACTGCTGCCATGGCTCTGAGCGACCGCTCCGTAAGCATTGACGACAGCGCTCTTTCCGCCGAGCCGAAGCTCGCCATCGTGCTGGGCACAGAGGGTGACGGCCTTGCCCACAGCACCATTGCCGCCTGTGACTACACCGTAAAAATCCCTATGTCCCACGGCGTGGATTCCCTGAACGTTGCCGCTGCCAGCGCTGTTGCTTTCTGGCAGCTAGGCAACCGCTGAGCGATGCTTTCTGGCCCTGCCCAAAATACTTGACAAATTTCCCGAACAGAGTTACACTTACAGGGTCATCACATGGGCCTATAGCTCAGTTGGGAGAGCAAGCGTATCGCTTTTGTGCCCCACAGAGTTGTGGGCTTTAGAATGGGGAGTATAACGGTTGGTCGCCCAACCGAGTCACGCCCCTAAATATGGGCCTATAGCTCAGCTGGGAGAGCGTTCGGTTCGCATCCGAGAGGTCAAGGGTTCGAATCCCTCTAGGTCCACCAATTTGCCGCATCGTTTTGTACGATGCGGCGTTTTTTATGCCTAAAAAACTTTGGCAGACCGTGCCGGGCTCCGAACCCTGAAGTCGGATGCGAACCGGGTGGGGTCATCCATGTACTTTTTGAAAATCCATCGGTTTCACGCTTCTTTCTTTGCATTTTACACAGTGCTGCGGGCAAGCGCATCACTTTTATAGCCCAGCACTGCGCCAATCACAGAGGCAAAGATAGCGTAATAGGCACCTTCCCACAAGAATGTTTTATAAAGGCTTGCGGCACTCATGCCAATAGCCCGCTGCATACCAATTTCATTGACACGTGTATGGATGTTGCTGTAAACGGTGTTTATGATATTCAATATGTCATTGCTATTGTTGTCCCAATAGGAATCCACCAGCTTGCCCGTCAAATCGGAAATCTGCTGGCTGAGCCTTTCATGGTAAACGCCGTACTCTCTGGCAAGCATTTCCGACACAGGCTGCACCAAATCGGGGCCGAGCTGCCATACCTCCGGGTCGCGAGAATTGCGGCGCACCCCGGTGTCGCTCACATCGAAAACGTAGTGCAGGCGCGGGAATCCGCTGGATTCGTCCAGCAGAGCGATACCCTTAGAGCCACGTCTGACATAGCGGTTCATCCGGTTGTTCCAGATGTCAAAGTCGGCGCAGGCGGTGGCATCCGGGCGCTGGGCGTAGATCATCAGCTGGTCTGCAAAACTGTACTTGTACAGCCGGGATGCAGTGGTCAGGTAGTCCGACCAGTTTTCCCAATATCGGGTCAGTTCCTTTGCCGTTTGCTGGGCGAGGTTAAGGTATTCTTGCGTTTTGTTTGGCATTTTGGCCTCCTTTCAGCTCTGTGGTAAACAAAAAAGCGAGCGGCCTTTTCAGGTCACTCGCTTATGGAATCTATGGTAGTTTATGGCGCACTTCGGCCTTCCGGTCTTGCTGCCTGCGGGCTGATACGCCGTCTGCATAAGAGCGACACCTTTGTGCTGGCTGTAGACCTGCCCAGCGGCATCAACACGGATACCGGGGAGGTTGCCGAGGGTGCTGCCCATGCAGATTTGACCGTAACCTTCGACAGTTATAAGCCTTTGCATATGGCAGAAGCTTCTGCGCCGCTGTGCGGAAAAATCATCTGTGCTGACATTGGCATCCGGGATGAATGGCACCCGGAGTTTTGACGAAGGCTTGCCGCTGCGGAAAAATACCGGGAAACAAAAAATGCCCCCGGAGGGCTTGTTGCGGCTCTCCGGGGGCATCTTATGTGCGTTGTGCCTTGGCGCACACGACCGGCGTTTTACTCGATTGCAATCAGATTCGGGTTCTCAGGCAAAGCCTTCGTCTGCTGAGGAGCAGGCAGCTCGA
>NZ_FMFG01000042.1:0-3560 GCF_900066275.1 uncultured Faecalibacterium sp.
TTCAGTCGTGGGGGTGCGTGAGCGCACTGCTTGGGCTCCCAGCTGAGCTAATCCCCCAGATGTTTGTGCCGTGCCTGACGACAGGAGTAATTATACCAGCGCTTTGCCGGATTGTCAACAGCTTTTTTGGGATTTTCTGCAAAAAAATTCCCGCCGGGGAAATGCCCTTCCCGGCGGGAAAAATGACTGCGAAAAAACTTACGCTCTTGCGTTCTGCGGGTCGAAGATCTGCGGTGCGACACGGATCAGGATCACCACAAGGACCGTGGTCAGAATGGCTTCGGGCAGCATGTAGGTGGCGTTGTACACGGCACTGTACAGCCAGCACAGACCGTCCACGCTCATGTTGGAGATGCCGGGAAAGCCGATTTCGGTCATCCAGCTGAAAGCGTAGTCGTAGTCCTTCCAGACGATGTAACCGGACAGAAAGCTGCACAAAAAGCGCAGCAGGCACACCACAAAGGCGCTGACACCGACACCCACGGTGCGGCTGCGGAAAGGCTTTGCGATCAGGCAGGCAAAGCCCAGCACCGTGAAGGCCAGAAGGTAGTCCAGCAGCACGCAGCCCACCTGTGCCGTGAGGGTCTGGCAGTATGCCAGATTGCCAAGGCCCTGCACAAGCTGGATCAGGCTGTTGACGAAAGCGGTCATGATGCCCCACTTTGCGCCGTGGCGGTAGCTCATTACCAGAATGGGCACCATGCTGAACAGGGTGATGGAACCGCCGTGGGGCATGAGCGGGATCTGGATCATGCTCAAAACGGTGGACAGGGCGATCATCAGCGCACCCTCCACCAGAATGCGGGTTTTGGAATAGGTTTTGGTCATAGGGATTCCTCTTCTCAGAACGATAGTACACAAAAACAAAATGCGCCCGCTTTCCAGCAGGCGCACGGGGTTTGTGAAAGAACGGACAGTTCTGCAAACTCCCACGCCGGCATTGTCCGGTCTGGTAAAAGGGTACTCCGCAAAACGCGGATCTCAGCCTTTCGGCACCCCTGTTTTTATGTCCATGCAAAAGTATAGCGCGTCCGGCGCAAAAGTCAAGCCCCGGCGGAACATATCTGCCCCGGCCTGTGCATAGGCTGTACCATAAGTTCACAATGGGAGGAGTCTGGATATGAAGGGAGACCCCGAACAGAGGGCGGTACAGCTGGGCGAATATATCGCGGCCAACCGGGCCACAGTGCGTGCGGCGGCAGCGGTGTTCGGGTGCAGCAAGTCCACCGTGCACAAGGATGTTGCGGTGCGGCTGCGGACGCTGCAGCCGGAGCTGTTCCGGCAGGTGCGGGCGGTTCTGGCCTGCAATAAGGCAGAGCGGCATCTGCGCGGCGGTGCGGCCACCCGGCGCAAATACAGCCGCAGATAAAAGACGGCACACTTCCGAACAAAACGGAAGCTGTGCCGTCTTTTTTAGGTTCAGTCCCGGGTGCGGAACTGGCTCAGTGCGCCTTTTTCCAACCGGCTGACCTGTGCCTGACTGATGCCGATCTCCCGCGCCACCTCCATCTGGGTCTTGCCCTGCAGGTAGCGCAGCTCCATGATCCGCTTTTCCCGCGGGGTCAGCCCGGCCACGGTCTGCCGGAACTGCAGCCCGCTGATCCAGCTGTCCTCGCCGTCCGGGTCCCGCACCTGATCGATCACATACATCGCATCGCCGCCATCGGTGTACACCGGCTCTTCCAGACTGATCGGCTCCACCACCGATTCCAGCGCGGCGGTCACTTCGCGCCGGGCAAGGCCCGCCGCCTGCGCGATCTCGTCCATGGTCGGCTCGCGGCCAAGCTGCTTTTCCAGCGCTTCGCGGCTCTGCATGGCCCGGTAGGCGGTATCCCGCAGGCTGCGGCTCACCCGCAGGGCATTGTTGTCCCGCAGAAAACGCCGGATCTCCCCAATGATCATGGGAACGCCGTAGGTGGAGAAGCGCACCGGCTGGGCGGGGTCAAAATGATCGATGGCCTTGATCAGCCCGATGCACCCCACCTGAAACAGGTCGTCCAGATTTTCGCCGCGCTGGGCGAACCGCTGCACCACGCTGAGCACCAGCCGCAGGTTGCCTTCCACCATTTGTTCCCGGGCTGCTGCATCACCGGCGTGGGCGCGGGCCAGCAGTTCCCGCTTTTCGGCTTCGGTCAGCACAGGCAGCTTTGCAGTGTTCATGCCGCACAGCTCCACTTTGTTGTACATCCAAACGCCCCCGGTCTGTTTTGATCTTCACCGGGAGTATGGGATGCGCAGCGGCATTGTATGCGTGGAAAAAACTGTGCGCTTTCCCGTTTGACAGGAAAGCGCGGCAAAATATTGTTTTTCGTGCAGATTTATGATATGCTGTATTTGCGGCGGCAACGCCGCCATCAGGCGCTGTGCCCACAAACGCAGGCGGCTAGTCCTTACCGGTACTTGGGTGCCGGCTAAAGACGATTTTTTCTTGAAGATCTCGTTCTCCCCGGATGCCCAAGGGCGGAAAGGGGGGATGCACCATGACGTTTGAACAGGTCGTGCTTCTGCTCACGCTTCTCGGCGGAGCAATCTACGTTACGTTTGAAATTACATGGACTGTTTCTCACAGTGATGACAAAAAGAAAAAATGACCGCCTCGAGTCCCAATCCGAGCGGTCATCTTTTCTTGACTAATCCGGTAAGGAACTAGCCGTTTGCAGGGCCAGCGCCTTTTGTAGTTTTATTATACGCAAATCAGCGTGGATTGTCAAGCCCAGCGGGCGGCAGTCCGCGTTTTTTCACCTCACTCGTTTTCCAATTGTACTTTTAAGGTATGGATGATCCGTTTTTCCAGCCGGGAAATGTAGCTTTGGCTGATGCCCAGTGCGTCGGCGGCCTCCTTCTGGGTGCGCTCAATGCCGTCCGCCAGACCAAAGCGCAGCTCCATGATCTGCCGTTCCCGCGGGGACAGGCTGTCCACGGCCCGGCGAAGAACGGCGCGCTCCGCATCCTGCTCCAGCCGCTGGCTGATCTGGTTCTCATCACTGCCCAGAATATCAGAAAGCAGCAGCTCGTTGCCGTCGCCATCCACGTTCAGCGGTTCGTCGATGCTGGCTTCCTGACGGCGGTTGGAGCTTTTGCGTAAGTACATCAGAATTTCATTGCCGATGCAGCGGCTGGCGTAGGTGGCCAGCTTGATGCTGCGCTCCGGCGTGAAGGTGTTCACCGCCTTGATCAGCCCGATGGTGCCAATGCTGATCATGTCCTCGGCAGGCACACCGCTGCTTTCGTACTTTTTGGCAAGGTACACCACCAGCCGCAGGTTGTGGGTGATCAGGTCGTCCCGGGCAGCGGCATCGCCTGCAGCCATACGGGAGAGCAGGACTTTTTCCTGTTCCGGGGTCAGGGGCGGGGGCAGGCTGGGCGCGCCCGCCAGAAAATGTGCGCCGCCGCAATAGCCCAGCCGTGCAAGGAGCCAACGCCAGAACCGGTGCAGAACATGAAACATGAATACCCCTCCTGTACATCTGTAGATATCGATCGCATCAAACGCTTCTCAGCGGATGCCCAGCTGTACGGCCAGTTCGCTGCCCAGCAGAGCTGTCCATGGCTGCTGCGTT
>NZ_FMFG01000042.1:3797-18935 GCF_900066275.1 uncultured Faecalibacterium sp.
TGTCGCAGAAAGCCTGTACGGAGAGGGCTGCACCTTCCAGCTCCAGCACAGCGGCAAAGCAGCGGGTGCCTGCACGGCCAAAGCAGAACAGTACGCCGCGCAGCACGGCAAGCACTGCACCGCAGCACAGCAGCAGCCGGCCCGGGGACAGCGGCAGATAGACGCAGAGATTTGCGCTTTGCACTCCGGGCAGCAGCACGGCTCCGCACAGCAGCAGGTTCAGCAGCAGATACCACACACACAGCTGCACAAAATTGCGCAGGCCCGGCACGCCGTAAGCCGCAGCTACAGCGGCACAGCAGGTGAACACCTTATAAAGGAAAGCTGCAGGGCCGGGCAGCTCCGGCAGCAGAATGCCCAGCGAAGCCGCTGCCGCTGCCGCACTGCCCGCCATCAGCCGCAGACCGCTGCACTGCCGCGCACACAAAAGCCCTGCGCCCAAAAGCAGTGCTGCTGCGGCCAGAAAGTTCGTCAGCAGCAGTTCGTCCAGATAGATCACGGTTTTCATACACGATCCCTTTCAAATTCCAGTATCTTCCAATTCTGCAAAAAACCATGTCGCTGTGTGCAAAAAAGCGGCTTCTGTAAGAATTTTGAGACCGGATTTTCACAGTCTATCACATTTTTCACATTTTTTTCAAAAAAGTACTTGAACATTTCTGGAAAGTGTGGTATATTATTGCCATCCTAGTAAGGGACGTAAGCCAAACAAATGGCTTGCAAATATCTTTCTAAATTTGAAGGGAGAAATTCATTATGATGATGCCTGCAAACTTCTCTGCTGTTGCAGAAAACGAGATGACCTACGTTGTTGGTGGTAGCCTGGTTGATGTCCTGGCTCCTGCTATGACCACTGCTAACTGGCAGAATGTCTCTGGCAACGTGATCAAGATCGTTGGCAACTCTTTCCTGGCTAAGTACACCAACGACATTCTGGGCCAGCTGTTCGATGGCAACTACGTTCCCGGCGATGTGATCGGCTTCTCTGTTAAGAATCTGGATAAGGCTTACAACAAGGGCTACAACACCTTCGGCGGCAACTGGGGCTTTGCTGTTGGCGCTCTGAATGCTGGCATGCAGATCCTGGGCGGCCTGTCCGCTATCTACACCCTGGGCAGCGGCTCCATCGGTCTGGAAACTAAGAAAGGCGATCTGCCCACTCTCTAATAACTAATCTTTCCTGAATAGGATAGATAGTTTGATTTGACATAGCGTTTGTTGTGTCAGGTAAAAGAGCTAGAGAGGCCCCGCACAAGACAAGCAATTGTTTTGTGCGGGGTTTTTGTTTGCATAAAAAACTTAGCAGGCTGTGGGAAAACGGCGCAGGGATGGAATGAGAATAACCCATTCAAAAACAATTTCCCGATGGCAGACAAACTGCTGCAGAATTTTTCAAAAAACAGTTGACAACTCCCGGATGTGCTGATATAATAAGTCACGTCGTCAGGCACGGCACGAACATCTGGGGGATTAGCTCAGCTGGGAGCCCAAGCAGTGCGCTCACGCACCCCCACGACTGAACTTCATAAAACGTTTCTTGTTTGAGTATCTCTTTTCCAGAGGTTTCTACTTCTGGAAAATTATGGGGGATTAGCTCAGCTGGGAGAGCGCTTGCATGGCATGCAAGAGGTCACCGGTTCGATCCCGGTATTCTCCACCATTGGCTCAAATAAGAGTTACAAACACCGTTGATTTCAAATCGAAGTCAACGGTGTTTTTGTGTTTGTCAGCAAGCAAGTTCATCGCTATTCTCCAAATACTGTGCAAGATCAAAGTTGAAGTCCACATGGATTTGGTATCCGCGATAAACTTCTACCCTGCGGATAAGCTGGCTGACGATCATCTTTTTTGCTTCAAAGCTGGCACTATCGTACAGGTCTGCGTAAGAGATCAATTCTTCGTACAGCTGCGATACATTTGCCATCAATTCAGCGTTTCGCTCCAGTTCTGCACTGGCTTCTTCACACAGAGTGTCCAACTCCGTGTGCTTCTTTTCCTGTGCTGCGATCATCTCGGCAAGAGTGTCTTTCGGAAAAGCACTCTCCCCTTTGATTACAGCCAGAATCTCAGTTTTTAAGGCGAGCAAGTCTTTTTCGGCCTTGTCGCGTTCTGCTTGAAGGGCTTGCAGATGGTTCTTGCGCTCCGCAGTTTCCTTCGCATAGCGGCTGGTGATAAGCTGCTCTTTTGGGATACCTCTCAAGCGGGAGAAAATCTGGCGAACCATCTTGTCGATGATCTCATCCAGAATGTGCATAGTGTAGCCGGTCTGCCCGGTGCAATCCGTCTGCTTGCGGAGTTTTCCGTAGCAGGTGTAGCGAATGCGGAGCGTATCGTCCAGAGTACCATCGGAGAGCTTACGCCATTTCCGGCTGGTCGTCAGGGCGAGCCTTGCACCACAGTGGCCGCAGTAAACGTTATTGGAAAGCAATGCCTGTCCACGGGTACGAAGAGGAACATGGTGTTCGGCTTCTTCCGCTGCGTGGGCAGAGCGATCTTCCCGGATACGCTGTGCAGCTTCAAACTCCTCCTGCGGGATGATCTGGAGTTCGGGCATCAATTCGGAGCGGGCATCTCCGCAGCGGAGAACGCCCATGTAGGTCAGGTTGCCGACCATTCCTCGCAAGCTGCCCGGATGCCAGCACTTTCCAGAGCGGGCACGGTATCCAGCATTGTTCAGATAGGTGGCAATCCGCTGTGCGCCGTAACCCTCGTATACATATTTATCGAAGATCAGCCGAACGATTTCGGCTTCCTGCTCGTTGATATGCAGTTCGTAGAGTTCGTGCTTGCGCTTGTTGATGCGGCCACTTTTCACAAGGTCATAACCATACGGCGCACTGCCGCCCTTGAAGTGTCCTTCTTCCACAAGCTGCCGCAGGCTGGTACGGGTACGGACAGAAGTTTTTTCGCTTTCGCCGTCTGCCTGCCAGAAGCGGATATAGTTCAGCAATTTGTCAGTGTGGTTGTCGAATCGCTGCTCACCCTCTTGGGTACTCCATACCCGGATGCCGTTTCGTACAAACCATTCTACGACAAATGGCGTTTCATCTGCGATGCGTCCGATACGGTCGAACATGAACACCAGCAGAATATCAAATTTGCCCTTTCGGGCGTATTCCTTGATGATTTGCAGCTTGTCACGGGCTTCTGCGCGGACTTTGTGGCCAGACACGCCTTCTTCTTGTTCTTCATGGACGATGACCCAGCCCTTTGCTTCGGCAAATTTGTGACACGCCTTGCGCTGCATGGGAAGGTCTGCTTCATGGTTCGAGTTGAAATCCACCTGCTTATCGGTGGAAACACGGTACAGGCAGCAGACACGGTTTTTATTTTCAGTCATAGGGGGTTCCTCACTTTCGCTATAAAAGCGAGGATGAACGATATTCGGTTATCAAAGAACGGTTGGTCGTGGTTCATGGATTGCTCCGAATACCACTGCCATCCTCAGTATAGCGCGTTCTTTTGTCCTCGTCCACGATGTCAGCTGGTCTTTTTGGTATAGCTGGTGGCGAGCAGGATGTCACGGACACGCTCAAAGACACCCGGATTGGGTTCTTTTGCAAAATTGAGGACGACAGGATAGCCATTGATAACGGTATATCGGCGATTCGGGTCGTTATTGGTCACCGGAACGTTGCCAGCGACCTGCGAAAACTTATCGACCATTGTATCATCACTCCTATATATTGTAATTTTCAATATGTAACAAGGGACATCCGCAGCTTGCAGATGCCCCTTGGCAGAGAGAATATGTTTTAGAACTTCATCGACAGAGCGTCCTTGCGACCTTTGCCGTTGTAGGCCATGTAGATGGGGAAAACGTATTTCTTCCATCCGGGCAGCTTGGCGGGATTATCCCTGCCGACACGGTAGATCTCCATAGGATGGACGTTGCCCAGTGCACGGATGAGCCGTTCCTCGCTGAACTCACCGTGATACAGTTCTACGAAGTGCATCACGCCCCGCAGGACAGATGCCCGGAATGAATCAGGCTTACCCTCCCATGCGGCGACGATCAGCCGCAGGGATTCGCAGTAGATTTTTTCGCCCATCTGGTTGTACAGCTTGAGAGCGGTGCCCACACAGCTGATGCGGTAGTCGCTCAGCTGCAGGCTGTCATAGTTGAACGCCAGACCAACCCGGTTGGTGGCTGCGAGAAATGCTTTGGAAGGTGCATCGCCGCCCACGACCTTGGCGCGCAGCTTGATGCCAGCAGTAAGCGGTGCGGAGTGACCGTTCTGTTCAGCAAAGAACAGGGCTTCCTGCTCCATCGTCAGGCCGGTGTAGACCTTACAGAGAATCGGCAGGTCTTTGCCGCCGTTACGGAGGATGCGCCCCTCGATAGTGTGCTGACCGTCCACCACATAATACTTACCGTTGCGGAAACTGACCTTCGGTTCGTTCGCAACATATTCGTTGAAGTCCGCAGCAATCATTTCCACCCGTTTGCGCTGTACGCCCCGCTGATAAAGTTCACGGGGATAAATCAGCATCTTGCTGTGAAGCACCAGCATCTGGTAAGGCGGGGTGATATTGAAAGAAGCGGCAAAATTGTTCGTGTCGTTTTTCAGGCGCATCGCATTTCCTCCTTGATTCGCCAAATGTATTTTTCGGCTTCAGTCAGAATCTCAGCCACCTGCTTCTTACGCTTCGGGCTGGTGAGCAGGCTGGGATTAAAGGTGAAGCTGTATTCGAGCCGCTGGATCATGGCATGAACAGCGGATTGCAGTTCGGTGTATAACATCATTTCTTCGACCGTCTCTGCGTCCTCAAAATCGGATTTGATGGGCGTATAGGGATAAACGGGCGGCTTACCGTCAACCACTTCAGGCGGCGCGTAAGCCGCTGCAGAGCGGATGATAGGTTTGAGCTTCTGGATACTCCCCATCGGGTTCAGGGCAAGGCTGATCTTTACGGCATCATCGACCCGGCTCATTTCTTCCGGGGTGAGGTGCCCAACAAAATTCTGGACACGGCTCTTGTCGATGGTGAAGATCTGTTCGGCCTGAACAATGGATGGCTCCAGCTTTTCCGGTTCCACCAGACAATGAGTCGGCTGTGCAGCTTTCTTTTCTGTCTTACTTGTCAAAGTCGCAACGATCAAAGTCGGTGAATGGGTGTTTCCTACATCGTTTTGCAGGATGACCGCAGGGCGGGTTCCGTTTTGTTCGGAACCTGTGCTGCTGTCAAGTCGGACGAAGTAGATGTCTCCGCGTTGGAATTTCAGAGTGGATTCCAATTGCGAAACCTCCATCTGGATATGTAAGAAGCCCGCTGTACCTCCTAGGCAGCAGACTTCTGTTAAAATATGAAAGCTGTTTTATTTATACGGTACGAGCATCACCTCCCATGATTGGAATGAAGCACCGGCATCAGCGGTGCATGACAACATAATCGTGACCGCGCCGGGTCTGGCAGACGGTGCAGGTGTCCATACTCCTGTCTGCGCTCGGCACGAGAGCGATTTTGAAAGCCTTGGCTTCTACGAAATGCCGCAGACAGGTCGCACAGAGGGTTCGGATGGACTTAATCATTTCCGGGGTCAGTTCCATCTCCTCGTAGATCTCCTGTTCGCGCACCGTAGGATTCAACTCGTCCATTTGAGCAGTCCTCCGTGTTAGAAAAGTGAATGGCGGATAAATATGTAAAAGAACAGGAGTGACCGGAGACCGAAAACAGCATCCGGTCACTCCTGATAAAATATGTTCAGGTCTCGCATATTCGCCCTCGGCTCCCTGCGAGTGGGGAATCATTCGGCAGCGGATTTGTACCGCTTCATTGGCATCTCAGCCACCCCGCCTACATTCTGACCGGGCCGCGAATTACGGAAGTATCATTATCTGAGTACCGAACAACTGAACTCTTCAATTTTCAAGGTTCGTGAGTGCGGACGTTTTGCCAGCGGTAAGAGCCGCTTTTTGAAATTGTCCCCTCACTTGGTAGCCGACGAAAATGCCGTTTAGACAACCCTGATTTGAAAGTTCTTGATAAAATTAGTAATTCTACGGATTTTCTTACTTATATTTTGCTTTGTTGTGCCAAACAGTTTAGAAATTTCAACAGTGTCATACTCTTCATAGGCGTACAAAGTTATAAGTTCTAAGTCAGAATCCGAGAGTTGCTCAAGTGCAGCAAGTAGATTCTCATCCTCGATTTCACCAATCCATGCAAAGCTGCGCTTGGTTTCGTGGTATGTATCTGTTGTGGTAATGGCTTCCTGATAGCGCAGCATTAGAGGTGAGGCTTCTTCCTCGGTGCTTTCATACGCAGGTGCAGTGAACTCCTGCGTTCGCTCAATGCGGGTGCGTTCGGAATTGAACTGCTGACGGTCATAGTCGTACATCTTCTGAATGGCATCCTCAGCCATTCCTGCCGCTGCGTACTCGATTCGCAACTTTTCCCAGTGCGCTTCAAACTTTTTTAACTCATAGCCCTTATTAAAAGCCATCGCAAACCTCCAAATTTTCGATAAATCGTAAAAAATCGAAAACTTGGAGTTGCTAGGGATACCGTGCGGCCAGTTCCAGCCACGAAAAATGGGCAAAAAGAAACATGAAGTGTCCTTTCCGCCGGATGCGGAGGTTGAGGACACTTCACTGTATGACAGCTTGCGGGCTTTTCTTGGCAACAAAAAAGAGATGCACTAAAGAAAAGGGTACCGACACTGTTTTCCATCCGAAAATGGAAAGCGGTATAAGTATCCTCGGCCTTTAATGCATCTCAGGCTTCGATATGTTTTTGTTCTGACGCATCGAAGCCTATAAAAAAGAAAACCGCCGTGCGATCAGCTTTTGCAAGGCATCGATTCGTGCCCTGTAAGCATATCACACGACGGTGTTATGAAAGTTATCTGGCGGTGTTATGAAAGTGTTATGGAGCCATTTTTGCCCCTTTTTGCCCCTTTCTGAAAAATTTTAGGTGTTATGAAAGTCACATGAAGGTGTTACGAAAGTGTTATAGGAATCATTCTTACCAATTAGCTCCAAATGCAAGGATTTCCTCGTATTCTTCTGTGGTCAGATGTTCCTTTGCAGCGGCCAGTTCATTGGTTGCAAGTTCGTTCATTCCCTGCGCTTTCAAGGAGCGGATCAGCCAGCAGTATGCTTTCGGGTTATCGGGTGCGATGGTCAGAGACTTCATGGCGTACTGATTGAGCAGGTCATAAGAATGCAGCGAATCCAGCTGCCTCAGCAGTTCACTGACAGCACCCATATAGGAGAGATGGTATTTTGTGGAAAACTGAATGAGCCAATGTTCGCCATCTGCAGAGGACAAGACCTTTCCATGGTAGAGATCAAGAGCATTTTTGAGGATGTCCACTTTGTTGATTATAGAGGATGCCCTGACAGCAGAAGACACAAGTTCGTCAAAACGCTGATAATCCGTCATAATGTGAAGTTCCGGGTTGAGCTGATATCCGGATGCAGAGGATAAAATCAATGGCTCATCTGAAATAAGGTTGAACTTCTGGCGCAAGCGATAAATCAGTCCCTTGACGTTTTTGGCTGGGTTGTCTAAATCATCCGGCCAGAGTGTTTGAGTGATTTCCTGCGGAGAAATGGCATTTTTACGGGAGATCAGCAGGTAAGAAATCAGTCGGCTGATTCTCGGAGAACTAAAGTCAGCTTCTTTCAGAACACCTTTGGATGTGCTGATGCTCAGTTCACCAAACAGACTGACATAGATATCCTTGCTGCTTTGGATGGAAGTCGGGATATATGCCATTTGGAGCCGGTTCAGCATTTTCTGTTCGTTGTACGATGCAAGCAGCACATAGGCCAGAATCCGCAGCATACTGGTCTGCTGAATATACCGCTTAGGATTCCGGACGGCAAGCAGAGCGACTGGGCGCGGCTCCAAGGAAACGGCAATAACAGACCGGATGCCAAGCCGCTGGTACAGGTTATACTCCGCAGGATAGGCTTCTTTTGTCGCTTCGGCGTCCGGGACGACCATTGGAATTCCCTTGCGGACAGTTTGTACCCACCGATCAAGAAATTCAGCGGATTCATATTCTTCGGTTAAAAGCATCGTCTTGTCTGTTGCGCCAGCGTTGAACCACCAGAATGGCGTCCACAAATTCAAATCAAGATCGACCTGAATTAAACCGCACCAGTCAGCATCGTAGAATTGGCAAGTGGCTTTCAGCACCTGCTGGGCAACTTCTTTCGGGGAAAGATGCTGGTAATACAATTGCGATTCAAGGTCATTCATACTGTTCTCAAAATCAATTGCACGTTGAATATCTCCAAAGCTCCGTTCTTCGTACTCATGATCAGGCTGACGCATAAAATTTCACCTCGTGTCAAATAAAAAAGCACAGCACTGGGATTCACTCGCTCTGTACGGTGAATCCCAGTGCTGTGCTGGTATCAATCATGCAACCGCAAGAGCTGAACAAAGCTACATCGTAGTGTGGTTGGGCGGCTCAAGCAAAAATGAATCTCATTTCGTCAAAAATCAACCAGAAAATTATTAAAGGAGTCATTCAAATGAAACGAAATCAGAATTTCGACCATAATCACTCTCAAAAAGTGTTTTCCTGCCGCTACAACATGGACACCAACCGGGTGGAAGCCCGATTTGAAGATGGCACCACCCTTTCCATTGATTGTATCGCCATAGAGGACGAGTACAGCAACACTCCGGCGCAGCGGGCAGAACTGGACTGGCTACTTATATAACAAGCCCTTGGAATATACCCAGCTTGTGCTGAGTGGAGAAATCGAACATTATCTTTCACTTGGTTGCGATCACGGTAGACTAGAAGATTGACCTTTTTTCATAGAAATGTGATTGGCTGTTACAGAATGGCTCTTCAAAAAGCATTACAGAAAATCCGGAAACTTTTTTGAACCATAATAACTCAAAAAAGTTTCCGGATTTCTGTTTTTGTACGATTGCTATCGTATTTTCATTTTGCAATAGTTTTCATAATTGACCATTGTCCATTACAGAGAATATAGGTCTCTTCCTATAATTGGCTGACATTTTATAGCACACACATTTATTTCTGCATGGAATACCCACTGCTTCCATAAAATATTTACTCGAATAATTTTCCGCAAAATGGACAACGATCTTTCACTGTTAGTACAATTGAAAAGTGCTTCCCACAAAAAGGACAACGACGTGTTATAAAATCAAAAATATAGTCTATCAAAAGTACAACAACAGCTGCTATACGAAACTCAAATGCCCATAGTGCGCATACGACTATTGCTATGAAGATGAATACAGCTTTGCATAATGTGAGTTTTGTTTGGAATTTCATTTTTTATTCTTCTTTCAAGCATTTTCCTTATAAGACGGAAGATTATGCTCAAAGCAATAGTAGGCTTTTTCCAAGATATAGCTATCGTTGTCATAGTGAGTAGCTTTTCTATATTCTGTCTTCTTTGCAGTTTGTGAGGTAAATCTTTTTGTTTTAGGATTTACCAGCGCATAAGTTACAGTCGTATCCTCAATGGTTGCTCTTTCCAAAAAAGCATTTGGCTGCCATGAGTAATCCTTATAAAATTCACATTGTCTAATTTTCAGATGTGTATAAATATTTGTTGATGCGTATTGACTGGGATCACTGTAAATGAAAATCTGAGAGGGAGTTAGCCCAGAAGCTGTAAATGGAATCCAAATATAGGGTTTTGTTAATCCAATCAGAATATTAACACCTCTGTCTAGTACCGCAGCTGCAGCAGGACTCACAACACTTCTCCTTTCATTTTTTTCAGGTTTATTTCCGTACGTTATCTGAAAACGATATGGAACTCCCTTATAAGAATCTCGCGCTGCAGGTCTTTCGACAACAATTTTTTCATATGTAATTGTCGAATCATATGGGATGTTACGTTCGGTAAGGATTTTTTCCTGTTCGACAGGCGACAAGCCGCTTAAATCAACCACTTCACTTATATACATTCCTGCCGATGGAGCATCTATCTTCGACGTGTCTGCATATGCCGAAGTGGGGATAATATGGGACATTGCCAACAATGCGGTACTTGCACCCGTGAGTTTAAGAAATTCTTTGCGAGTCATCTCTTTCATATTTATTCTCCTTGAAGTTTACTGATTATCGCATACCGTTACTTGATATAATATATTGTTTATACGTTTCTTCAACTCTGCATTGGAATCACCCTTTCATGTAAAAACAAAAGACACGAAATTGTTACGTCCACCTTAATTCTTAGATTAACTATTGATAGCATCAAAGCACAATAAGCAATCAAAGTCCACGATTTTGTATCAAAGTAGAGAAAACTTGTAACGAAATCGGTGTGGCCGCAAATAACATGACCCTCAACACTGGGCATCCAGCATTGAGGGTCATACTTAAATAACCGTTTGTATTGCACTCGCACTATGCCTCAAGTCGATTGTCAACCGAAGGCTTTTATTATGTCATGAAGAATTTCCATCTGCTGCGGCGAAAGATCATTTCCTTTTTGACTTGGTGAAAGCAATTCATTACGGAGTTTAATTAAAGTTTTCTTTTGCGCACCAGTCAATCCAGAAAGAGATAGTACTTCTGGCGCATCCAGTCCTAGGAGTTCATCTGTTGAAATGCTAAATAAGGATGAAATGCTTGCAAGAACATCCAACGGAATTGCATGTGCATCACTTTCATATCCACTGATCGTGGATACAGCCTTATTTAACCGTTTAGCCAAATCTGCCTGCGTCCAGCCACGACTTTCCCTCAGCTTTTTTAACTTTTCTCCTAAATAATGCTCCATTCCCGTACACTCCCATCTTATATAAAGTGTACTATTTGAAATTTCAACATAATCGTACTATACTATATATAATGTTCGATTATGTTGAAATTTGATTGACTTGTGAGGAGCAGGGCTGTATGTTGTGTGATAAAAAGCATTCCCATGTGCAATGGAGGGATTTCAAAATGAATGTCTTGGTTTGTGATGATGACCAGCAGATCGTTGATTCTATTATTGAAGAACTCAAAAAGAAAAGCGAGGAAACGCATGTAGCATTAAGATTTTATGGTTTTTCTCAACCAAGTCAAATAGACTTATCACTTCCGTATGATATTGCGCTTCTGGATATTGATATGGGCGAAACAAATGGAATTGAGCTTGCCAGAAAGTTACGAGCAGAAAATGAAAACATTGTGATTATCTTCATTACGAATTTCATTCAGTATGCTCCAGAGGGATTTGAGGTTCAAGCCTTTCGATACTTACTAAAAGCAGATTTCTCTGCTAAACTTGATTCCTACTTTGATTCAGCCGTCCAAGAAGTGCTTCAACGGAAACAGCTTGTTACAATTTCGATAAACTCTGAAATTATTGATGTACCTGTAAATGACATTCTGTATTTAGAATCTCATCGAAGAATCATTGTTATGCACTTGTTGGACGAAAAACGCCCAGCATACCAATTTTACGGCAACATAACGGAACTATCCGAAAAAATCGAGCCACTCGGTTTCCTTCGTATTCAAAAAAGCTATCTTGTCAATATGCACTATGTCGAAATCTTTCAATACAATAAAGTCCAATTGCGCGGTGGTCTTTGTCTGGCTCCAAGCGAAAAGAATTATAATGAGCTAAAACAGAAATATTTACATTGGCGAGGTAAAAGTAGATGGATGCTTTAATCAGTTTGGTTTACACAATCATAGATTCAGTCTGCGTATGTCTGTTTTTAGACGCTTTTGCTTCGCACCGTTGGAGGGATCATAGATTTCTTGTCGGTGTAATAGTTCAAACTATTTTAATGTATGCATCTATTGAATTCAGTGTTATTGCCTTAAATCGAAACCAAATCGTCAAAATTTTTTTAATTCTACTATCCTGCTTTATTGTTGCCAGAACTCTATATGAGAATATCTCAGGAAGGTTTTTATTATTTCTTATTGTTGTAGAATATCTCTTGACTTATAGTTTATCTTTTGCAGTCGGAATGCTTGCAACTTCGGTTTGTGGGATGGATGCTCAGACGTTTCAAGCCGACAAGGCATTATCCCTAATCTATGGAATCTCTTATTATTCAGCCGAATTATTTATTATTGCGCTATTTCGCAAAATGATGCTTCAGCGTATGGGCAACAGACCCAGAAGCGATGCTCAACATTCGCAGCTGATACTGTACTTTCTATTTCCATGCGCATCGTTTGTAATGCTTGTGATTCTGCTTTACGTTACAAGCGGTCATAATATAGAAGAGTTTGTTTCTGCTGGCTGTTGTATTCTCATTTTTATTTCAAACGTCGCAGTCCTCTTTTTATTGGAGCGAATGGAGTATGCCGCATCGGAAAGAGAACAATTATTGATGCTTAACCAGCAGATTCAGCTGCAATCGAAAAACATGACTTCGGCAAGCGAACTTTATTCTGCCCAAAGGAAAAAAGTTCACGATTTTCGGGCGCACCTGAATATCCCAAATCAATTGATGAAGAATCAAGAGTATTCTGCCGCTGAAGAATATCTTGAAAAAATCACCGAACAGCAAACAGATCGACTATTCCTTGTCAACACACACCATCCTATCTTGGATGCACTTTTCAACACAAAAGCTGCCGAAGCAACTCAAAAGAAGATCAGTATTGATTTTGAAGTGAATGATCTATCAAATCTTCCATTTGATGCCTCTGATATAGTAGTGCTTCTATCAAACCTCTTGGATAATGCCATTGAAGCGTGTCAGCAGTATGATAAGGGCGATAAAGCGATTCATGTCATGGCCGTTGCACAGCAAGACTTTTTTGTCTCTGTCCGAAACACATCGGAACCTGTTGTAATTATAAACGGTTCCATTCCAACGACAAAACCAGAACCACAGATGCATGGCTTTGGACTTGCGAACATCCGGCTGATTCTTGAAAAATATAGCGGCGAATATACCATGTTCTATGAAAACGGGTGGTTTCAGTTCACCGCTGATATACCGCTCACTCCGATTTCGTGACAAAAAAAGTCCATTTCGTTACATTATTGTGGAAATTGTAGCTCAACTTGTGTATTCTTTCTTTCAAGAAAGTTCTTTTAATGAGGATTGTCGCAATGAAAGATTTTGCAATGCAATTAACGCAAAAGTGCGTGTCGATGGGATTGCTTGATGAATCTTATTCTGAATGGTTTGCATATAGCATCGAAAAAAGAGTGACAACCTTATTCACTTGGCTTGTGCAGTGTCTGATTGGCGGTTTTTGCTTTGGCTGGACCTTAACGATTTCATTTTCTGTGTTCTTCCTCTTAATTCGGAAATACACAAACGGTTATCATGCTGCTACTTATAGTAAATGCCTGTTCTGTTCCATTTTATTAGAAGTAGTTCTTCTTGCTTCAATCTCCTACGTTTTCCGTACAGGCTTGGCGTTGCTTTTCTTAACTATAGTTTCTGATATTACAATTTTGTATATTGCACCAGTTAACAATAAAAGCATTCACTGGTCAACAAATGAATTTAAGGCTGCGAAAATAGCTGTTCGTTGGTTATTATTGATTCTAAATATTTTCGCAATTTTGTTGGTGGGAACTCAAATCGCTCCTTCCATACTACAAGGGTTGGTCGCAGCATTGACTGCTGATGCAATAACATTATCCATTTCACGCTGTCAAAATTGAAAGGAGGGCATACAAATGAAAATTCAAGTCAAACAGTTCGCCAAAAAGAAAATTGAAGCTCTGGTGAAGAAGGATATGCAGGAGTGGCCTCCGGGTTGTGCAGGCTGGATGTATCAGCCGAAGCGTCCCTATGTACCTGAGAAGCATCTGCAAGAAAAACGAAAATAAGTTCAATCCTGAGATGGCATGGTCGCTTTCCTGTTTCAACAGCAAAAAGCACTATGCCATTTTTCTTTGTTGGTGACTCCGATTTCGTTACGAATTTTCTCCATCTTATTACAGAAATGTAGACAATATTGCTTGCTGGGTATACAGTGTAAGAAAGGATGGCACAATGCACAAATCGAAAGGAGTTACTCCGATGCAGCAATGTAGCTTTGAATGAAATTCAAACTTATCCATTTAATGAGAAAGGATTGTTTATTATGAAACATAAAAAGTATCACAGCTTTTAGCTGCTTCGCTTTCTTTCTTGATGATTGCGATGCTTTGCGTTTCTAGCGTTGCAATGGAACCTTCTATGAGAATCGGCAGTGTCACCGTTCATTCTTCGCTCTTTGCTAAAATGGCTTCTGAATCGCCGGAAAAAGATTTGATTACCCAATCCAATATTGTTAAGGCAACCGATGAAATGATTCAGTTCGAGGAAAAAACCGTTCTGGATGTTCAACATTTGGATGATGGTTCGTCCCTTACTTCCTATCGAAAAGATGTCGCAACCATTCTGCCTAGCGAATTTCCAACATCTATAAGCCCCTGTGCAGATGGAAGCATCAACCAAGATTCTTGGGACTCAAGCAACACCGTACGAGCATATACTACAATTTATTATGATATTGTTAAAGACTCCGGCGATCGTTCGTATTATAAGTTGACAAAGGTTACTGGAAAGTACTATTGCAATAACTCTGCAACAAAAATTACGAGCCAAACTCTAAGAATTGGTCAAACTGGATGGACGAGTAACGGATATCGAGAGCAGACCAAGGATTTTGACATTCCTGCATCTCAGAAAGACTGGACAAAATACCCTGATTCCTCTTGGGCTGGTGTTCTGGTAGATGCAACAAATCGCGTTGGCTGCTACTATGTTGTCAATATTGCTGCAAAGACCGGAAAGACTTGGTATGTTGAAATTTCAAATAATATCCGATAACCGTTTTTGAGCAAGGAGTTTTTTATGCTACCGTTTTTTAACCAAAAAGAGTTGGTGGTTTGCTCAAATCAATCACAATACCAAAAATACACATCTCTTTTAGAAAAAGAGGGAATCGGATATCGAACAAAAGTACGCGATTTATCATCGCCGTCTTTGTTTTCGATGGGAACCCGTGAAAGAGCTGGAACCGCATTTCAAAAGGTCAATTGTCAAACGATTTACACAATATACGTTCGCAAAGCTGATTACGAGCGCGCTGTTCACGTTATCATTGTTTGATTAAACAGCCAAAACCATATACGCTTTTCCTCGCCAAACAATCAGTAGACCAATTAAGCAAAGTCAATAGCACAGGTAGCCAATAAGAACGAAATCGAACGGTTTGAG
>NZ_FMFG01000056.1:0-8568 GCF_900066275.1 uncultured Faecalibacterium sp.
GATACTTTCGACTCTGACCGTCGGGCACGCTTTTCCACCTACGCCAGCCGGTGCATTGAAAATGAGATCCGGATGCAGTTCCGCCGGAACCGCAAAACCGGCGGGACCGTCTCGCTGCAGGAAGCGCTGGAATCAGATGGTGACTCTGCGCTGACGCTGGCCGATGTGCTGCAGGACAGCTTCTGCATGGAGGACACCTGCGAAACGCAGGACGATATCCGCCGGATGCGGCAGCTGCTGGACGGCCTGCCCGCCAGGGAGCGACAGATCATTCTGCTGCGGTATGGTCTTTCCGGCCAGCCGCCGCTGACCCAGCTGGAAACTGCAAAACTGCTGGACATCAGCCGCAGCTATGTTTCCCGTCTAGAAACTCATGCGCTGGAACTTCTGCGCCAGCGGTGGGATGTTCCGAGCACAAAAACAGCGCAGAGGTGAGCGGTGCGCTCGCCCCTGCGCCATGCAGTCAGCTATCCAGAATTTTCAACTGCAGTTCGTTCAATTGTTCAAAAGTATACAGTCGATTCAGCGCTTCCACCAGCTCCTTTTTGGAAAGACGCGGCGGCAGGCCCAGCGCGTTCAGAAGCTTTGCCTTGCGCTCGGCGCTGCCCGGCCTGCCGGAAAGCCCCCACTCGTAGAGGTCGGTATAGGTGATCTGCCGTCCTTCCGGGCGGGCCGCTGCGGCACCCGCCTCAGCGCCAAGGGCATCCCGCAGCGCCTGTAGAACAATGGCATCGTCCACGCCCTCGACCCCCAGCAGGCCCTCCTTGCCGGGCTGCTCCTTGCGCTTTTCCTTGCCGTGGATCGCGGGCACGTAAGCCTGAACCACATTCTTTTCTCCCACCAGATTGGTGATGTAGGTGCGGATGCGGAAGCCTGCTGCGTCCGAATCCGTGAGCAGGATCAGGCCGTTTTTCTGCGCCAGCGCTTTGAACAGCTGCTGGCGCTTTTTGTCGCTGTAAATGCCAAAGCCATCCGTCAGCAGGATCATGGCATCGGTCAGATGGGAGAGCCGGGCCGCATCGTACTTGCCCTCCACGATGAGCACCCGGCCTGTATGGATCATTTCGTTTTCCTTCATCGTCCGCTCCCCGCCATTGCCAACCGGCACAGCGCTGTTTCCAGCAGGATCTGGTCATCGGTAGGCTGGCTTTTCAGGCTCTGGTCCAGTTCCAGCAGCACCTGCATACAGTTTTCGATCTGGCACAGCGTGTAATGCGAGGCTGTTTCGGCCGACCGCTTGAGCCGGTAATCACTGCCCTTATAGCCAAAATCCTTGAATACCGTGCTGTAATTTTTCCGTTTTGCTGCCCCCAGCTTGACCCGGTACAGATCCACATAGCTGCCGATCATGGCCGCTGTAATGGCAATGGGCTCCTGCTGCAGGCGCAGCAAAGTCTGCAGCTTTTTGCAGGCACCTGTGGCGTTTTTGGCCGTGATCATGCGGATCATCTCGAACACGTCTGCTTCCAGACTGACCGTGCCCATTTCCGCCACCATCGCTGCCGTGACCGTCTGATACCCGGACAATGCACAGAGCTTGTCCACCTCATTTTCCAAAAGGAACGGATCCTCGCCGCAGCGCTCCAGCAGCGCCGCCGCTGCGCCGTCCGGCAGGGTGGTTTTCTGCTCCTTTGCGCGGTCGATCATCATCATTTTCAGTTCAAAGGGCTTGGGCTTAGCCAATTCTTCGGTGTAGCCAAGCGCCTTGCACTGCGCGATCAGCTTCTGTGCGCGCTTGCCTGTTTTGAGCTTGCTGCGCTCCAGTTCAAACACGCTGCCCAGCACCACCACAGCATTTTCCAGACTGGAAAGGGTGCTGTTCAACTCTTCCAGATCCTTGTCACTGTAAGCTGCAGGGTCGATCTCCGGCAGCACCACCACACGCCGGGTACCAAAAAATGAGATGGTGCCCGCCGCCATGATGAGCTGTTCGATCTCCGGCGCAGCTCCATCCAGAACCGTGGCATCCTCGTCGCTGTCTGCGGTCAGGATGCGGGTGATGGCCGTGACCGCCTGCCGCACCAGATACCGTTCACTGGAATAAAAATAGTAGACTGGGCAGCCCTTGTCCGCCAACTGCCGGAGTTTTGTCTCGGTCGCCATGCAGGCACCTCCCTTCTCTTATGGTGTTATTCTATTGTACCACACTCTGCCCGGATTGCAAAGCATCACTCCGTTTTCAGCCCGCCGTGCCGCCGCAGGCTGATGGATGCCGCCAGTTCTTTTCTGTTGTCCATCCAGTCATAGCTGCGCAGGGCCAGAACATTTTTATACTGCACAGCATCCGGCTTTGCAGGGGAGGCCATCAGCCACTGCACTGTGACCTGTTTTGCCAGTTCTACAGTTCCATTGACCACGGCAAACTGCCGGTTGCCCACAGTCAGCCGCACAAAACAGCCATTCCGGGTGCGCAGCATTTCCACCAGAGCCGGTGTGCACCGCAGCTTTTGTGCTGTGTTCACCGCCATTTCTGCTGCCGGAAGTGTCCGCTCTGCTTCCAGTGTACAGGCCGTTTTAGGGTTTGTGCGCAGGTCTGCCACAAGCTCCACAGTCTGCACGCCCCGCCGGGCAAGCTGGTTTTCCACTGCGTTCTGGGCAGAAGCTCCGCCCCGGAACAGCACCACGGCGGTATCGTTCTGGGTGACGACCACTGCCGGCGCGTTGGCGCTGCCTACAAGGTCGATGTGCACCACATCCCGGCTGAGAGCATTGCCCAGCCCGATGGAAACAGCTGCCGCCAGCAGGATGCATGGCCCTGCCACCCGCAGCCGTGCCCTCCAGTGGAACGCCAGCCAGCACAACAGGATCAGCACCAGACACACGATGGCTGCATAGGCCGTATCGAAGTAGATTCCCGCGCCCGGTTTTGCAGAGATCCAGACGGCCCAGCGGTCGAGCAGGCCGGTCAACGCCGCAGACGCTGCGGACAGCACCCCATACAGCGGAGCAAGAGCGGGTACCAGGCCGGCAAAGGCCGTGCCAAGGCCCAGCAGCATCATGGGCTGGATGAGCCACAGCACCGCCACACTGGATGCCACCGCATAAATGCTCACACTCAGCCCGCGCAGCACCAGCACCGGGAATGTGGCCACCGAAGCACAAAACGAGATACAAATGCTTTCCGCAAGGCCCCAAAGACGTTCCGGCAGTTTGAAATACCCTAGGCGCTTCACCGGATTTTTCGCGTTTTTCCAGAACTGGCGGTACCACGCATCCCGGGCGCGGCGGATGCACACACCGCCTGCCACCGTGCCCACCACCGCCGCAAACGAAAGTTCAAAGCCGATATCGCACACTGCATAGCTGTTGCCTGCGGTCATAACGATACCTGCCACCGCCAGAGAGGTAAGGGTATCCGGCGGGCCGTACAGCCACACACCCAGTGCACCGACCCAGACCGCCACTGCGGCGCGGCATACCGAGGGTGTGAAGCCGGTCACGCCCATCAGCAAAAAGGCCAGCAGACTTCGGAATACCGCCCGGCGTCTGCGCCTGCGGTAACTCTGCTCCCACTCGTAGGGCAGGAGTGTGCTGAGGATATCACCGCACAAAATGGACACATGCATTCCGCTTACCACCAGCACATGGGCAAGACCCGCGCCCCGGTAGGCGCTGCGCATGGCCGAAGACAGATAACTCCGGTCGCCGGTAGTCATGGCAGCCAGCACACCGCCGGTCTTGCCGTCCATACGGCGGCGCAGCGACGCACTGAGCCTTTGCTGCAGGCGGTGGGTGCGGGCGCGGAAGCTGCCGCTTTCGCCCAGAACTGTAAGCTCCGGCCCGTCCTCGTCCATTTCCGCCTGCAGAGCGATGCCGTCCGCATACAGGCCGACCCGGCTTCCGGATGCCGGGGCCGACAGTATAAATCTTCCCTGCACCCTTTCCCCGGCTTTGCACTCCGGCAAAGCACTGCACTCCACCCGGAAGGATGCCGCGCTGCCGTTCACTTTCTCTACATGCAAAACCGCATCCACGATACCGGGATCGTAGGAATCCGCCGTGCTTTCCACCTCTGCGGTCAGCATCAGCGGACGGCCTGCATATTGCACCCGGATGCGCTCCAGCCGGTTTGCCGTGTGCAGCACCGATGCCATACCCACAGCAGCACCCAGCAGGATGCAGAGCGCTGCTTTGCGGGCAGCATCAAAGATGCACAGCACCAGACAAACGGCAACAAAAAATGCCGCAAACGGCACAAAAAGTTCCGTTTGCGGCAAAAAAACGCACACTAACTCCACACCCAGCATTCCAGCGCAGAAAACGCAGAGCGGGCGGCGCATTGCAGCTTAGTGGAAGAACAGGGGCAGCGGCTCCAGGAAGATGATATCCTTGCGCTCAGCTGCATCGCCCTCGGCCAGAACAGCGGCCTGGCCCACAATGGTGCACTGGGTCTGCTCAGCCAGCGCGTCCAGAGCCTTGAGCGAACCGCCAGTGGAAATGACATCGTCCACCACCAGAACGCGCTTGCCGCTCATCTTGTCCAGCTCCTTGCGGTCGATGACCAGCTTCTGCTTGCCTGCGGTGGTAATGGACTGATCCTCCACCACCACGGGGTCGGTCATATACAGCTTTTCGCCCTTGCGTGCGCAGACGTAGGGCTTGCCGCTCTGGCGGCTCATCTCGTGTGCCAGAGGGATGCCCTTGGCCTCGGCGGTCAGCAGGATATCAAAATCCGGGCACTTCTTCAGCAGTTCAGCGGCAGCAGCCACGGTCAGCTCGGCATCACCCAGCATGATAAAAGCAGCAATGTCCATGTGGTCATTCACCTTGCAGATGGTCAGCTCACGGGTCAGGCCTGCAACGTGCAGAGTATAGGTCTCAGCCATAATTCAACGCTCCCTTTTTATTGGAATCAGACAGGCAGCTTTTCGCCGCCCAGAACATGGAAATGCAGATGTTTCACGGTCTGGCCTGCGTCCTCGCCAACATTGGAGATGACGCGGTAGCCGTTGTTCAGGCCCTGCTCCGCAGCCAGCTTTGCGATCACTGCAAAGATATGGCCCAGCAGTGCGCCGTCCTCTTCGGTCAGCGCAGCGGCAGAGACAATGTGCTTTTTGGGCACCACCAGAAAGTGCACCTTGGCCTGCGGGTTGATGTCGTAAAAAGCCACCACCTGCTCGTCCTCGTACAGCTTCTTGGAGGGGATTTTCCCCTCCGCGATCATACAGAACAGACAATCTTCCATGGGAAACAACTCCTTCCTGATATTTTATAAACGTCCCCGCCCTCTCAGGCCGCTTTGCGTCCAGCTCTCCCAAAGAGAGAGCCCTTGGCAAAACCATAAACTTTGGCAGCGCGTCAGCGCTGACGGAGAGGGCGAACCCGTTTTCTTATTCGCCCAGAGCCTTTTTGACGATGGCGCCGACAGCAGCCAGAGCTTCGTCGATCTTGGACTCATCCTTCAGGCCGGCCATTGCAAAGTCCGGCTTGCCGCCGCCCTTGCCGCCGGCAATGGCAGCGATCTCCTTGACCAGAGCACCGGCCTTCAGGCCCTTTTCCTGTGCCTGTTTGGTCACAGTGACAGCCATGGTGATCTTATCCTCAGCCTTGCCCACCAGAACCGCCACAGCGGGCTTCACAGCCTTGTCGCGGATGGTATCGCACATGCCGCGCAAGGTGTCGCCGGTGGTGCCGGTGAAGTATGCAGAAGCGATCTTCACGCCGCCGATCTCTTCGGCATTGTCAAACAGGCTGGTCACCTTGGAAGCGGCGACCTGTGCCTTGATCTCTTCCAGCTCCTTGGCCAGAGCCTTGTTCTCAGCCATCACGGCCTCGGCACGGACGGGCAGAGCGGTCACGTTGTTTGCCTTCAGGGTGTTTGCCACGGTATGCAGCATAGCCTCCTGCAGGTTTGCACGGATCAGCAGGTTGCGGCCGGTGACAGCCTCGATGCGGCGGATGCCCGCAGCAACGGAGGCCTCGCTCACGATCTTGAAGCCGCCGATCTGGGCGGTGTTCTTCACGTGGGTGCCGCCGCAGAACTCGGTAGACCAACCCTCGATGTCCACAACACGCACGACCTTGCCGTACTTTTCGCCGAACAGAGCCATTGCGCCCAGCTTCTTGGCTTCCTCAATGGGCATTTCCCGGACGGTGACGTTCATGGACTCGTAGATTTTATCGTTCACGATCTTCTGCACGCGGGCCAGCTCCTCGGGAGTGACAGCGCTGAAGTGGGTAAAGTCGAAGTGAGTGATCTCTGCATCCTGATAGGAGCCTGCCTGATGCACATGGTCGCCCAGCACTTCACGCAGCGCTGCCTGCAGCAGATGGGTGGCGGTGTGGTTGCGGGCAATGGCCATGCGGTATTCCTTGTCCACCTGAGCGTTCAGATGGTCGCCCACCTTCACGATGCCGCTCTCCAGCACGCAGGTGTGGACGTAGTAGCCCTTGGGGGTCTTCTTCACATCCAGCACGCGCAGGCTGCAGTCGGCGCTGTTCAGCATGCCGTGGTCCGCAGCCTGACCGCCCATCTCAGCGTAGAAGGGAGTCTTATCCAGAACCACCAGCACGCCGTCCTTTGCTTCCTCGTCGGTAGCAATGGCATCGGTCAGGGTCTCCTCGTCGCTCAGGGCCACCACAACGCCGGTGTCGTTCAGGGTCTCGTAGCCGGTAAAGACGGTGGGCTCTGCATCCAGCGCACCGAACAGATCCTCGCTCCAGCCGGAGATGTTCTTCTTCAGGCGCTCTGCACGGGCACGCTCCTTCTGCTTGGTCATTTCGGCGTGGAAGCCTTCCTCGTCGATCTCAATACCCTGCTCCGCAGCGATCTCCTTGGTCAGATCCAGCGGGAAACCGAAGGTATCGTTCAGCTTGAACACATCCAGACCCTTCAGCAGGTGCTCATGTGCCTTTTCCAGACCGTCGATCATGTTGTTCAGGATGTTCATGCCGGCATCAATGGTGCGGGCAAAGTTTGCCTCCTCGGTGCCGATGACCTTCTTGATATAAGCATCGTGCTCGCGCAGCTCGGGGTATGCGCTCTCGCTGGACTGGATGACAGTCTCCACCAGCTCCACCAGGAACGGGCGGGTGATGCCCAGCATACGGCCATGGCGGGCAGCACGGCGCAGCAGGCGGCGCAGCACATAGCCGCGGCCCTCGTTGGAAGGCAGGATGCCATCGGACACCATGAAGGTGCAGCTGCGGATGTGGTCGGTGATGACACGGATGGAGATATCGGTCTTGTCGTCCTCGCCGTAGGTCTTGTTGGCAATGTGCTCTACATGGTGCAGCACGCTCTGCACGGTGTCAACCTCAAACAGGTTACCCACGCCCTGCATCACGCAGGCCAGACGCTCCAGACCCATGCCGGTATCAATGTTGGGGCGTGCCAGACGCTCGTAGTGGCCCTTGCCGTCGGCATCGAACTGACTGAACACCAGATTCCAGATCTCCATATAGCGGTCGCAGTCGCAGCCCACGCCGCAGGTCGGCTTGCCGCAGCCGTACTCGGGGCCGCGGTCAAAGTAGATCTCGGAGCAGGGGCCGCACGGGCCGGAGCCATGCTCCCAGAAGTTGTCTTCCTTGCCCAGACGCACCATGTGGTCGGGGGCGATGCCCACCTTCTTGGTCCAGATATCGTAAGCCTCGTCGTCCTCTTCGTACACAGAGATGTGCAGGCGGTCCTTCGGAATGGCCATCCACTCGTCGGAAGTCAGGAACTCCCATGCCCAGGGAATGACCTCCTCCTTGAAGTAATCCTGGAAGGAGAAGTTGCCCAGCATTTCAAAGAAGGTGCCGTGGCGGGCAGTGATGCCAACACGCTCGATATCCGGGGTGCGGATGCACTTCTGGCAGGTGGTCACGCGGTGACGGGGCGGCTCTTCCTGAGCCAGAAACCACTTTTTCATGGGGGCCATGCCGCTGTTGATGAGCAGCAGGCTGGGGTCGTTCTTGGGCACCAGCGGGAAGCTGTCCAGACGCAGGTGGCCCTTGCTCTCAAAGAAGCTCAGGTACTTTTCACGCAGTTCATTCAAACCGGTCCATTGCATAGGTTTTCTCTCCTCGATTGTCCTTGGCGTTTGCACGTCAGATTTATGATTATGGCAGACGGGGCGGGTGGGCGCAGAAAACAAAAAACAGCCCCATCCCAAAAGGGACGAGGCTGCCTGTAAACTGCTCCGTGGTACCACCCAAATTGCAAAGGATAAAATGTGTCCCCTGCCGCTTTCGGCGCGTTAACGCTGCGCTGCGTCCGACTTGTGTCGCCGGAAGCTCCGGGGCGGCGCAAAATGGAACCGGCCGGAACGCCTTGCAGCTGGAAGCGCTCTCTCTGAACGGCGGTGTGCATTTCTGACCCCATCATTGCCATCTGTCATAATTTTACATTCCGCAAAGCAGACACAATGCCCCTTTGCGTACAGCTAAATTATAGCATACGCAAAACGTTTGTCAACGGTTTTGAGCAAAATTTACGGCACCCAGATGCGGACGATGCTGCTGATGGTGCCATCCTCGGTAAAGACCAGGGTGTTGTTGGGCATCCAGCCGTCCGGCTCGGCGTTGACGGCCTCGGCCACGGCATCGGCGCCGTCCGTCTCCACGGCGGAAGCCTGCGGGTCGGCC
>NZ_FMFG01000080.1:0-2481 GCF_900066275.1 uncultured Faecalibacterium sp.
TCACCCAGCACAACAACATGGCACAGTTTGAGCCTGCCCTCATCATGCGCTGGATCTTCAAAACGGCAGTGTCTGTCTGGCTCATCAGCAATACTTTCGATATTGTGATGGCGGTGTTCGACATTACCCAAAAGGTGGTGTCCGATTCCAGCGGCATCATCGCCGGGAACACCCGTGTCAACGACATTGGCTTGTCGATGTTGGAAGCCAGCCTGATGCAGATGGATGTCGGCCCGCTTTTCGGGCTGTTTTTGCAGTCCTTCTTCATCGGCATCACCATGCGGATATTGAGCATCATTATTTTTGTGATCGTGTACGGGCGCATGATCGAGATCTACTGCATGGTGAGCCTTGCGCCCATCCCCATGGCGACTTTCGGCAACCACGAGCAATCGCACATGGGGCAGAACTACCTGAAATGCCTGTTTGCGCTGGGCTTTCAGGGCTTTCTCATCCTCATCTGCGTGGCGATTTACGCCGTGCTAATACAGTCGGTGGCGATTTCCGGGGATGCCATCAACTGCATTTGGAGCATTGTGGGCTACACCGTTCTGCTCTGTTTCAGCTTGTTCAAGACCAGCTCCGTGACGAAATCCGTCCTCGGAGCGCATTAAAAGGAGGTGTTTGATTGGCTGCGTATATTTCCGTTCCCCGTGACCTGACGAAAGTAAAATCGAAGGTCGCATTCAACCTGACGAAACGGCAGCTCGTCTGCTTTGGCACAGCGGCTCTCATTGGAGTGCCGCTGTTTTTTGTTCTCCGGGACTCCGGCGGCAACACTGCCGCCACCCTCGGCATGATGGCGGTGATGCTGCCGGCGTTTTTCCTTGGGATGTACGAGAAAAACGGTCAGCCTTTGGAAAAGCTGCTGTCGTACTATGTGCAGTCCCGGTTTGTCCGTCCGAAGATCCGCCCCTATAAGACCAACAACTACTATGCACTGCTTATGAAGGGAGATGACGCCCATGATTCCATTTCTGAAAAAGAATAAGGATGGCAAAAAGCCGCCCAAGCCCACGGTGCCCCGCACGGCACAGGAGAGCGTCCCGTTCCAGCGGATGTTTGAGGATGGCACTTGCCGTGTCCGTCCCGGCTACTACACCCGCACCATCCAGTATCAGGATATCAACTATCAGTTGGCTCAGCAGGAGGACAAGACCGCTATCTTTGAGGAATGGTGCAGTTTTCTCAACTTTTTCGACAGCTCTATCCACTTTGAACTGTCCTTTGTGAATACCGCCACCGATTCGGCAGACTTTGAAAAGTCCATCCGCATCCCGTACCAGCAGGATGGCTTTGATGATGTGCGAGCCGAGTACAGCCAGATGTTGCGGCAGCAACTTTCCAAGGGCAACAACGGTCTGACCAAGACCAAATTCCTGACCTACGGCATCGAGGGCGACAGCATGGCGCAGGTCAAACCTCGGTTGGAGCACATCCAGAACGACCTGATGAACAACTTCCACCGGCTGGGGGTGCAGGCAAAGCCCTTGAACGGTGCCCAGCGGCTGAAGCTCATGCACGATATGTTCAACATGGACGGCGCATCCAAATTTCACTTTGACTGGAAAGACCTTGTGAAAAGCGGCCTTTCGGTAAAGGATGCCATTGCGCCTACCGCCTTTGCCTTCAAGAACAGCCGCACCTTCCAGATGGACGGCATCTTTTGCGCTGCCAGCTTTCTGAGCATCACGGCATCCGACATCAGCGACCAGCTGCTGAAGGACTTTCTGGACATGGATTCCTCGCAAATCGTTACCATGCACATTCAGAGTGTCGATCAGAACCGTGCCATCAAGACCGTCAAGCGCACCATCACGGAACTGGATCGCAGCAAGATCGAGGAGCAGAAAAAGGCAATCCGTGCCGGATATGATATTGACATCATTCCGTCGGATTTGGCAACCTACGGCAGAGATGCAAAAGCCCTGCTGAAAGAATTGCAGAGCCAGAACGAGCGAATGTTCCTCGTCACTTTTCTGGTGCTGAACACTGGACGCACAGAGCAGGAACTGGAAAACAACGTTTTTCAGGCATCCAGCATTGCACAGAAGCACAACTGCAACCTGTGCCGCCTTGACTTTCAGCAGGAGCAGGGGCTGATGTCCTCGTTGCCGCTGGCGGATTGCCAGATCGAAATTCAGCGGGGGCTGACCACCAGCAGCACTGCCATCTTCATACCCTTTACCACGCAGGAACTGTACCAGTCTGGCAAAGAAAGCCTGTATTACGGTCTGAATGCCCTGTCCAACAACCTCATCATGGTGGACCGCAAGAAGCTGAAAAACCCCAATGGCTTGATTTTGGGCACTCCCGGTTCTGGCAAAAGTTTCTCGGCAAAGCGTGAGATCACCAACGCTTTTCTGGTGACGGACGATGATATTATCATCTGCGACCCGGAAGCAGAGGTGCGACACGAAGTCGCGTAATGTATTGTGTATAAACACTGCTCTATCCATTTGGAGTAACCCTACTGTGACC